>NZ_CP123872.1:1655000-1955000 GCF_031598375.1 Temperatibacter marinus | reverse complement strand
AGCATGTGCTGCTGGCGATCTCTGTGCCCGATGGGTTCATGACGAATCTAAACCTGCTTATGCCGAAGATCTTTCCCTGATGCGCTACAACAATAAGGCCTTCATGTCAGACCTACTCTCTTCGGATAAGCGGGGCATTTTATAAATTTAGCTTATTCATTGCTCAAGCCCTTTTAATCTCAGGCAAAGATACCTATATAGTATCAAATGTGCATCACTGGGCAAAGACCAGTATATATAATATGGGATATCTTATGGATTATGTTCAGGCTATTGCTGGCCTTGTTGTTTTGATTATTGCTGGTGATATTTTAGTGCGGGGCGGTGTTTCCCTGGCTCGACGGTATGACATTTCTCCTATGGTGATTGGCTTAACAATCATTGCCTTCGGTACCAGCGCTCCTGAATTAATGGTTGGTATTGACGCCGTTCTCAATGATGCTGCAGGATTGGCTCTGGGCAATGTGGTCGGATCAAATATAGCCAATGTCCTACTCGTCATAGGCGTTCCAGCTCTGATCGCGCCCATTGCCTGCAATGCCCCCCGTCTTGGGCGAAATTATTTCATCATGGCTGCTGTCACTCTTATATTCATTATGATGGCACAAACTGGCAATTTTAAATGGCCACAAGGCATGATCCTTCTCGCTTTACTAGCAACTTTTTTATACTATTCCGCAACACGCAGTAAGCAATGTTCAGAAAGCATAGACCCTCTTACAGAGATTGATGGCCTCGAGGACGAGCCAGACAGTGTTACTAAAGCTTCGTTTTTCACCATAATTGGCCTGATTGGTCTTGCATTCGGCGCTGATCTACTTGTTACAGGCTCTGTATCCATCGCGCGTGAACTAGATGTCAGCGAAGAAGTTATAGGACTGACGATGGTTGCCATTGGGACCAGTCTGCCAGAACTTGTTACAAGTGTTACAGCTGCTCTCAGAGGTCACAGTGATGTGGCCGTTGGAAACGTGATTGGCTCAAATATCTTTAACCTTCTTGCCATTATAGGCGTTTCAAGTCTCTTCGGTGAAATTCCTGTTTCAAACAATGCAAAGCAAGTCGATCTATGGGTCATGTTGGCATCCGTCATCGCTTTGGCTCCTTTCATTGCTTTAAAAACTAAAGTAAAAAAGACTGCTGGCATTATGATGCTTTTTGGCTATACGGCCTATATTTTTCACCTCGCTCAGTCGTCACTATAAAGGTCTTTAAAATGAACGCGATTATTGTCACAGGTGGCGCACGGAGGATTGGCAAAGCGATTGTTCGTCATTTTGCCAAAGCGGGTTGGGATGTTGGCATTCACTGCAGGCACTCTAATGAAGAAGCCGAAGAACTTATTCACACGCTAAAGGCTGAAGGGTGCACAGGTTCCTTAGTTCCTTTATCAGCTGATTTCCAAAAGAGTGCACAGGTAAAAGACCTTGTGCCTACTGCGACAGAAAAATTTGGTAAACCAGTTACAGCTCTTGTGAATAACGCCTCCCTTTTTGAGGAGGATGATATCCATTCGCTTTCACAAGAGAGCTGGGATGCTCATATGGACGTAAACCTGAAAGCGCCAGCACTTTTGTCGCAAGCTTTTTTTAAACAATTACCAGATGACCAGACTGGCAACATTATCAACATCATTGATCAAAGAGTGTGGCGTCTAAATCCCCAGTTCATGAGTTACACAACGAGCAAATCTGCTCTTTGGACGTTGACTAGGACAATGGCACAAGCGATGGCCCCTCGCATACGAGTGAATGCCATCGGCCCAGGCCCCGTGTTAGCAAGCATTCATCAATCCAAAGAGTCCTTCGCAGATGAGGCCGCAAATGTTCCTTTGGGAACAGGTCCCACACCAGAAGAGATTGCGAGAACGATTGACTTTATCTTAAACACTCCATCGCTGACTGGACAAATGCTTGCCCTTGACGGTGGACAGCATTTAGCTTGGCAGACGCCTGATATTCCTGTATGAAGCGGCAACCTTTTTATGAGTACCAGCTGAATGGAGCCGATTATGGCGAATGACATCCATAAACCTTCCTTATCGTCAAAATCTATGGCAGATGCTACATACTCTATCCGTCATGTATTTGTTCGTGATTATGAAACCATTGCGCGTATTGGTGTTTGGGATCATGAGAAAGAGCGCACGCAAAAGGTCAGAATTAATGTAGATCTATCTGTATCCGAAAATGAGACATATCACGAAGATCAACTTGACAATGTCTTATGCTATTTTGAAATCGTAAAAGGCATCGAGGCCATCATTGCCTCTGGACATATAAACCTTGTTGAAACTCTTGCCGAAAACATTGCCGAATTCTGTCTCAAGGATCTCCGTGTTAGGACAGCTCGTGTGCGTGTTGAAAAGCTAGAAGCCATTGAAAAAGCGGTTAGTGTTGGTGTCGAAGTTGAACGCCATCAAAATAGTTAACACATTGTTACCACACATAAAATAATTAGCTACACCCTACCCGTGTTACAAGAGTTGTGCACAACGAATCACTGCTGACACAATTCTGTCATCTTATCAAGTGAAGAAAAAAAATGAAAGTGTTTGGCAGGGTCCCGTAACAGTAAAATTGTTTAAAATCATACAGTTACGAATTTTGCCTATTTTTTAGGCAAACAGAGAAAACCTTAATGATTTCGCGCATCTCGGCCTTATTCCCCTAGTTTATACACAAGGTTATCCACAGGTTCGGTGGATAACAATTTTGCACCCGATTCGTCGCCTTTATTCTCTTGTGATGAAACCATAATAATGTATTTTAGCTAATGCAGTGTGATGAAAGGGTTTTTTGCTCACATGTCCAAAAATCAAACGTCAAAACCGACTTTAGAGGCTGGAATTAAAGCCATAAAGACCGCTTTAAAAACGGCGCCGTCGAAGCCTGGCGTTTATCGAATGTTGGATAAAAATGACGACATTTTATACGTGGGAAAAGCCAAAGATATTAAAAAGCGTGTCACCAGCTATACTCGAGCGAATAATTTAAACAATCGTCTCGTTCGAATGGTAAGTCATACTCTATCTATGGTTTTTGTGACAACTACAACCGAAGCAGAAGCTTTGCTGCTAGAAGCAAGCCTCATTAAAAGATATTTCCCCCCTTATAATGTCCTCCTTAAGGACGATAAAAGCTTCCCTTATATTCTGCTTCGCACTGATCATACATGGGCACAAATCACCAAACATAGAGGCGCCCGTAAAAACAAAGGAATCTATTTTGGCCCCTTTGCCAGTGTAAATGCCGTGAATAAAACCTTAAATATTTTACAAAAAGTATTTCAACTGCGCTCTTGCACGGATAGCACCTTAGAAACACGCTCACGTGCATGCCTCTTACATCAAATAAAACGATGTTCTGCGCCCTGCGTTGATAAAATATCTAAAGCAGATTACGGGGATATGGTCCATGAGACACAGCTCTTCTTAGAAGGCAAGGATAGCTCCATACAAAAGAAGTTTGCTGAAAGCATGCAAAGGGCTTCAGAAAGTATGGAGTATGAAATTGCAGCTATATTCCGTGACAGGTTGCATGCTCTCACTCAAGTTCAGAGCCATCAAAGCATGGTCAATGCCATGGTTGATGAAGCTGACATTATTGCTGCGGCCCAAATTGGGGGGAAGACTTGCATACAAATGTTCTTTTTCCGAGCCGGGCAAAATTGGGGGCACAGGGCTTATTTCCCGAAGCATGACAAAGAAGAGAAATTAGATGTCGTCCTTTCAGCTTTCATCGCTCAATTTTATGAGAATAAGCCAGTTCCCAAACAATTGATTGTCTCTCATGATTCTGAAGACATGCCTCTTCTTGCAGAAGCCCTCAGTGAAAAGGCTGGCCGGAAAGTCAAAATTGAAAAGCCCCAAAGAGGCAAGAAAGCTGAAACGATCAAAGAAGCGATGCGCAATGCTACGGAAGCGTTAGAGAGAAAACTTGCTGAAAGCGCAAGCCAAAGAAATTTATTGGCGGGTCTCGCTAAAATTCTAGACCTGGAAGAAAGTCCAACACGGATTGAAATTTATGACAACAGCCACATACAGGGCAACAACGCTGTTGGTGGAATGGTTGTGGCAGGTCCTGATGGCTTTATGAAAAATAGCTATCGTAAATTCAACATCAAAGATGAAGAGATGTCACCTGGTGATGACTTTGGCATGATGCGAGAAGTTATGCTGCGTCGGTTTAAACGCTTGATCAGTGAAGATGAAGACAAAAGCCGCGGCCACTGGCCTGATATTCTATTGATTGATGGGGGCAAGGGCCAACTTTCAAGTGTTCATGACGTTTTAGACGATATGGGTATCGAAGAAACCGATGTACTTGTGGTGGCTATTTCCAAAGGCCCGGATAGAAATGCTGGACGTGAGCAATTTCATATCCGTGGCCGCGATCCTTTCATGCTGCCTCTAAATGATCCAGTCCTTTATTATTTGCAACGTCTAAGAGATGAAGCGCACAGATTTGCCATCGGCAGTCACCGGGCACGTCGCAGCAAAGATATTAAGAAATCTCCCCTCGATAGCATTCCCGGCGTTGGCCCCAAAAGAAAGAAAGCTTTGCTTAATCATTTTGGGTCTGCAAAAGCCATCATTGGTGCCCATAAACGTGATTTAGAGGCTGTCGAGGGCGTGTCGAAAGCTATGGCGCAACAAATCTATGATTACTTCCAGCAAACTTAGTTCCCAGCCAGAAACCTTAATTCACAGCCTGGACCCTGAATTCCCAGCATAGACGCCCCTTAATAAAGGCCAAACATTCATAGAAGACAGAGGACTGCACAACAGTGAATAGGGTGAAAATCCCTCTCTACACTCATTTAAAGACATCTATAGTGAACCATCTCTTGACCCAGCAAGATAATTCGCTATTTTCACTGGTGTTTATTTATAGCGACATCTTGATTCTTAATGTACATCTAAAGGCATACTATGTGGACCCTTCCTAACATACTGACACTGATGCGTATCCTAGTGATCCCATTTCTTGTGGCAGCCTTTTTTATGGAAGATAAAATCTTAGCCAGTCATATTAGCTGGGCGCTTTTTGCTCTTGCCGGTATAACAGACTTCTTTGATGGGTGGTTGGCTCGAGCACAGGGTCTGGTCTCTAAAATCGGTCAATTCTTAGATCCAATTGCAGATAAATTAATGGTCGGTGCTGTCATCATCATGTTGGTGGGTTCTGATACCCTCACTGGGCTTCACATCATTCCTGCTGTTGTTATTATGTGCCGTGAACTTTTGGTCTCTGGCTTAAGGGAATTTCTTGCTGGTGCACAGGTCAGTGTCCCTGTTACTGTTGCTGCAAAATGGAAAACTACTGTACAAATGATTTCTCTTGCAGCTCTGTTATGGATTGATGGAACAATGGACCTTTGGGAGCCCCTTGGCATTTTATGTTTCTGGGTGGCCTATGCTGGTATTTGGTTTGCAGCTGCACTGACACTATATACAGGTATAGATTATCTGAAAGAAGGCCTCAAACATATGAAAGACTGAGTAAACAGTCATTCTATTGTTGATCATCACTTTTTGTTGAATTGAATCGGCTCATAGAATTCTTATATCTCCTTTAGACCTCTAACGAGCCTTGGAATGAATATGCAAAATTCTATAAAATTAAACGCTGACTTTGATAAAAAAATCGTTGTTCGTCCAGCTGACTATGAGTGGGTTTCCTCGCCCTCAGCAGGCGTCAATCGCATGATGTTAGACCGCATAGGCGGTGAAGTAGCGCGTGCAACCACTCTTGTGAAGTTTGATCCTAACAGCCAGTTTGATGCGCATCATCATGACGGCGGAGAAGAATTTCTTGTTCTTGAGGGTGTATTCTCTGACGAACATAGGGATTATCCTAAGGGCAGCTATGTGAGGAACCCTGTTGGAACAGGCCACCGACCCCATATCGGCAATGAAGGCGCGACAATTCTTGTCAAACTTCATCAATTCTCTCCTGCAGACCAAGAACAAAAAGTCATCGATACTGTCAACACCGATTGGTCTCCTGGACTTATTCCTGGTCTAGAGGTTATGCCCCTTCACAGTTTTGAAGGCGAAAATGTTGCCTTGGTAAAATGGGCACCCAATACTGTTTTCACCCCTCATAAACATTGGGGCGGCGAAGAGATATTTGTACTGAAAGGGACCTTTTATGATGAGCACGGTACTTATCCTGCAGGGACATGGATTAGATCCCCTCACCTTTCTCATCATGCCCCCTATACAAAAGAAGAAGAGACTCTCATCTTTGTCAAGACTGGCCACCTACCAAACATGTCACATAAGTCTTAAATTATAGTAATTTTGAAATAAATGAAAATAATTTAATTTTATTCTTGAATTTATATTACAATATGTGCAATATCATGTTGCAATGCAATATCGCATGAAATTGAGAGAATCATTTTAAGATAAAGGTCCCAAAACGATGTCTGACAACGAAACAGATCAAGAAGCTATAATTCGAAAAATTGCCAACAATCTTCATCGATTAAACGAGTCTGTTATTGAAGCCGTAAATTCAGGCATCTCAGTAGAGCTTATGCGAGCGTCTCGCTATCATAATGAAGAAGGCGACTGGGGAGATATGCTTGTCCCCATCATCCACAAAGGTAAATAAACCTTATTCAAGAGAGTAGATTGTCATTTAGTTCTGAGTACCCCCTTCTCCCCTGTCCTGAGTATCCTCAACGATAAAGGCCTCTTCAAACTGAAGAGGCCTTTTTACTGTTTATCAATTTAAGAACCAACACTTAGCGATGCGCTAACGACTTCCCAACTGACCCTAGATCTTGGAACGCTTCATCCAATCTACGGACCATTTCTTCTTCACCCTTTCTGAGCCAAGAGCGGGGGTCATATTTCTTTTTAAATGGTTCCCCAGTCTCGGGATGGACTTGTACTTCAAAAGCCATTGGATTTTCTTTCACAAAGTCTCCAATTGGTTTCGCAAAAGCAAATTGAGTATCGGTATCAATATTCATCTTAAAGGCACCATAAGAAACAGCCTCTTCAATTTTAGCTTTTTCTGAACCAGAACCACCATGGAATACAAAATTGAGTTCTTTATCAGAAACATCTCTTTTTTCAGCAAGCAAGACCTGTGACGCATTCAAGATTTCCGGCCGTAATTTCACATTACCCGGCTTGTACACCCCGTGCACATTTCCAAAAGATGCTGCAACGGTAAAGTGGCCAAGAGGGTTTAAAAGATCATAAGCCTGCATAACATCTTCTGGCTGTGTATAAAGGCTTGGATTATCGAAACTATCAACATCGCCGCCAACACCGTCTTCTTCACCGCCTGTCACACCAAGTTCAATCTCAATTGACATCCCCAAAGGGGTCATCTTTTTAAGAAATTCGGCGGACGTAGCGAGGTTTTCTTCTATTGGCTCTGCAGAGAGATCAAGCATATGGGATGTAAAGAGTGGCTTGCCCATAAGATCCTTGTACTTCTTCCCTTCTTCGATGAGAGCATCAACCCAAGGCACGAGCTTGCGATCAGCATGATCTGTGTGCAGAACAACACATACACCATAATGTTCCGCTAAAAGATGGACATGCTGTGCCGCTGAGACTGCGCCTAAAACTTTGGCTTTAAAGCTATCTTCCATACCTTTTCCAGCAAAGAATTGAGCGCCGCCATTGGACAATTGTATAATCACGTCGGATTTATTTTTAGCTGCTGATTCAAGCACCGCGTTTAAAGAGTTTGTGCCAACTATATTGACAGCGGGTAATGCATAACCCTCATCCTTACATGTTTGGACGAGACGGGCATAGTCATCACCATAAATAACACCTGGTTTCATATTTGGGACCTTTTCAATCAAGTGTGTTTGGTAAAAAATTATGTTGTTCTTATTGTTATAAAGAAAGTTTAAAAAAGCTCAATAAATTTTCATGGAAAGTTATTCATACAAGCCACCACACAAATTGACTTTGCATTCACGGTTGTTCCAGTTTCTGGCTACTCAAGGGCCCCATGACCGCGTTTGAGATAATCCTCTGATTGCATCTCCATGAGGCGAGATACCGTCCGTTCAAATTCAAAAGCGCCGTCCCCTTCTTTATAGAGATCGACGGCCTCGGCTTCTGAGGAGCATAAGAATTTCACCCCATTTTCATAAAGGGCATCGATAAAGGTAACAAATCGTTTGGCTTCATTTCGATTGTGAGGCCCTAGTTTTGGTATGGCCACCATGATAATCGTATGATACCTGCGTGCTATGGCAAGATAGTCTGCTGCCCCAAGAGCAGCAGCACATAATCGCTTAAAGCTGAAGACTGCAACACCCCTCGCTGCCTTCGGCACAAATACTTTTCGCCCCTGGACCTCTACCATATCAGTAGGCACCTGATCAGCATCCTCAACATTTCTATCTGTCAGTTTAAAGAAGGCGGCACGTAAAGCATCCGTAGACTCTTCATTAAGAGGAGAATAATAGGTTTGCAAGCCCTTCATTCGACCTAAACGATAATCCGTCGGCCCATCAAGAGGCACCACATCAAAATCTTTCTTAATACGTTCAATAAAAGGCAGGAATAGCTGGCGATTGATCCCGTCCTTATAAAGGTCATCCGGTACTCTATTACTTGTGGAGATTACCACCACCCCTCGATCCAAGAGCTCTCCAAACAACCGTGCCAGAACCATAGCATCTGCAATATCCGTCACTTGCATTTCATCAAAACAGAGTAAGGTGGCTTCTTGTGCCAGCTGACGTGCAACCGGAGGAATGGGATCATCCCCCGTCGCACGGCTTCCCATAGCAGCCCGTTCTTTGGTTGACATATCATTCCACACCTTAAGGCGTGCATGAACATCAAGCATAAAATCATGAAAATGGACACGACGTTTAAAACGGACAGGCGCACAGTCGTAAAAAAGGTCCATTAACATGGACTTGCCCCGTCCCACCCCGCCGTGCAGATAGAGCCCTTTTGGCGCAATAAGCTTTCTATTTCCCCATGAAAACATCTTCATCATCCGCCAACTGCGCATGGCCAACCCTTTTGACCTGCCTGCAACTTCGGGATAATCTTTCAGCTCTGAAAATAACCTTTCAAGATGCTCAACAACGCGTAATTGATCTTGATCGATGGTTATTTCACCAATGCGTGCCATCTCGTGATATGTCTCGAGAGGCCCTAGTAAATTTTCATCAGCCATAGTCGTCCAGCCTGTTATTTTTGCCCGAAACCAGTCTATCATGAAGTATGAAAAAGACCAACGAACATTGACAGTTACTGCGCATTCCTATTAGGTGACAAAAAAGGAACATTGATGCACACGAACATGGGCAATAGAGAAGGCAGTCAATTAATCGACACTCCAACGGGCATGATCCACGTTGTTCGAGAAGGCAATAAGAAGGCTGATACACTTGTTTTAATTCATGGAAATTATTTCGGGCTAGCCATCTGGGATAGCTGGGTCGAAAGGTTAAGGGATGACTTTGATATCATTCGATTTGACTTACCAGGTTTTGGCTTATCCCATCCGCCGCGGTCTGGCCAGTACACGGATCATGGGGATATAGACGTTATCCGTACAATTCTCTCAACCTTTGAAATTTCTCAAGCCCATTTCATAGGCTCCGTTCTCGGAGGGAAAATAGCTTATCAGATGGCTGCAAACTATCCCCAGCATGTTCAAAGCCTGACCTTAATTAACAGTGCAGGCCTGCCCCACCATGCTGTAAGCACCGCCCAGCCATCACCATTGCCAGAAGACGTCAAACAAACAATTTTATCAACACCAGAAAGCTTTCTTGAACAAGTGATTGCAGGATACCGAGGTCCCCAAGCTAAAATCGACAAAAGATTGGCGATAGAATTGATTAAATTAAGTGCGCGCCCAAATACAATAAAAGAGATTCTCAAGCGTATGGAAAGCTTTATTATAGGACCTGCTGAAACGACTTTGGCAAAAGTCACCTGCAACAGCTTGCTCCTACACGGTACAAACAACCCTCACTATAAAGTCTCTGACGTTGAAACCTTTAAAAAACTTTTGAGTAATTCCAAATGCAAATCAATCTCTTATGATGGATATGGGCACCTCTTGCCCCTCGAAAAAAGTGAACAATCAATATTAGATTTAGAGAGTTTTCTAAAAAATAGGTATAATTTTAGCTAAATCTTCACTTTTTCTCTCTATATCGTTATTGTCATAAAAAATGAGTATATGGATTTTGTTTCGATGAATATTTTTGAGTATAAGATGCCAGAAAAATTACTGGCATTATGGAACTACTGGCAACAACTACCAAAGAATGGGGCGTACAAGGTCCCCCTAAAAAAGGATTTTCTTCCGCAAGAAATTGTGGAAATATTACCCCACATAGTCATTCAAGAAGTAATGGATAGAGACACGGTTCTCTTAAGACTTACAGGCACCATTCTCGATCAAATTTGGGGGGAAAACACCAGTGGCTCCAATACCATTGATTATGCACATCCTTCCGTTCAAGAGTATACCAAAACACACTATGAGGGGATCTGCAATCCTCCTTGCGGAAGCTATGCAATAGAAAATCGTAAGAACGCAATGGGACTAAGAAAACACATTCATATGCTAAACCTTCCTCTCGCAAACAAAGCAGGGCAACCCGTGTATAGAGTCGCTTGTTTGTTTGAAGAATCTGCGATTAAGGAAACAATGGATGAATATGAGTTAAAGGTTTATGATCATAGTAAAATTACGTTAATGCGCTACTTTGATCTCGGCAATGGCATTCATAAAGACTTAAAAGAATTTGGAGTTAGGTCGTAAAACCCATCAATATATCAACAATAATCCATAAGGCAGATAACCCCAGTGCAATCTTAAGCCCTTTCTTATAGGTATCATCTGCCATTCTTTGCCCGACTTTCTTTCCAGTAAGGGTTCCTAGAATACCTGCTGTACAAATGCATAGAACAACTAGCCAGTCAATCTCAACCACATGCGCGACTAAGAGTAGGCCTATCACTTTCAAGCCATGCTGAACGACCATCATTGCGGCCAATGTACCTATAAGATAATCTTTCCTCTGTTCAAAAACATTCACCAATGCAGCGACTAATGTCCCCGTTGCTCCCACAAACATGGTGAGAATGCTTGAGACAACGCCGCCGACAAGCCAACCTTTCGTTGTCATTGCTGGTATTTTTACAAACAGGGTAAATAATATAAAGACTGCGATTGAGAGTTTAATCGCGACCACTGGAAGTTCAACTGTCAGAAGCGTGCCGATGCCAACACCAAGGAAGCTGGCCAGCATAAAAACATTCACTTTCGACCAGACAACAGTCTTTCGGAACATTACAGCTCTAAAGAAATTCGAAGAAAGCTGAACCAGACCATGAATCATGATAATTTGAGCTGGCGGTAAGATGGCCACCATGGCTAAAAGCATGATCGTCCCACCGCCAATACCAAAAACAACTGTAATAAATGAAGAAATAAAGCTTAATGAAATCAAGAAAAGATCAAGTGTTGACACAAATAGCTCCTTCTCATTGATTATCGTCGCCCAAATAGCTTTTCAATATCAGCCAACTTCAACTCAACATACGTGGGACGTCCATGATTACATTGACCTGAATGAGGAGTTGCCTCCATTTCCCTTAATAGGGCATTCATCTCATCAACTGTCAAGCGGCGCCCAGCACGCACACTGCCATGACAAGCCATGGTTCCACAAACATCCTCTAGTTTTTCTTTCAAGCTCAAGGCCTCATCAAGCTCTGTCAATTCATCGGCCAAATCCTGCACCAGTCCCTTAATATCGATTTTTCCCAGAAGTGCTGGCACTTCTCGGACAACAACAGCTCCGTCACCAAAAGGCTCTAGGATCAATCCTAACTCTGCCAACTCACCTTGACGAGCGACCAGTCTTGTTTGAGGCCCTTCTTCAAGCTCAACAACTTCTGGAAGCAAGAGGGCTTGTCTTTTGACACCTTCTTCACTCATGGTCACTTTCATTTTCTCATAGACAAGCCGCTCATGGGCAGCATGCTGATCTACGATCACTATACCATCGGGTGTTTGTGAAACGATATAAGTAGCATGAACCTGCCCCCGAGCGACGCCCAAAGGAAAATCATGGGGTACACTTTTTTCGGGATCAACCGACGTAACGGCTTGCATAATGGCCTCGTCGTCTATGGTTCTGGCTGTAGGCTGCTGATCAAAGCCTGATTGAAACCCCATCTGAGCGGCGTAAGCACCTTGCTCTTGAGAATTTTGATACCCTGAGGACTCGTAAAAACCTTGTTGGTCAAGAGGAGCTTGCATGTCACGGTTTGTCTCATGATAGCCAGACGGCAGACTGGGGCGCTCTTGACGCTTTTGCCAAGGCAATGAAGTGGTGTCTTCCGGCTTAAAAGCACCGAGGGCTGCACCCGCTACTGTCGTGCTTGCCCGATGGCCCATAGCCTGTAATCCATGCCGAAGAGATGAAACAATCAACCCCCGAACCAATCCCGGCTCTCTAAATCTAACTTCAGATTTTGCAGGATGAACATTCACATCAACAAAGTCCGTTGGGACGTCTAGAAAAAGCGCGAGAACCGGATGACGATCTCTGGCAAGATAATCACGGTACGCACCTCTAACAGCGCCTGTTAAAAGCTTATCCTTTACGGGCCGCCCGTTCACAAAAAGATATTGCTGCATTCCATTGCCCCGAGAATAAGTAGGAAGCCCAGCAAATCCCTTGAGTTTCAATCCTTCACGTTCAGCATCCACTTCAAATGCATTTTCTTGAAACTGACGGCCAAGAATGGTCCCCAGTCTTTCAAGCCTCACATCGCCGCCCAGAGCACCAACAGGCGTTGCCCTAAAAGTCGTCCGATTCCCGTCTCCCAAAGTAAAAGCGATCGTAGGATGGGCCATGGCAAGGCGCTTAATAATATCTGCTGCCTGACCATATTCTGTCCTTGCTGTTTTTAAAAATTTCAATCGCGCAGGCACAGCATAAAATAAGTCCCTGACTTCTATCACTGTCCCTTCGGTCAAGGCCGCAGGTTCAGGCTCTACTCTTTGACCGCCTTCAACAACAATCTGCCAAGCCGAGGACTTGCTGTCTCGAGCCTTTGACTTAATTGAAAGCCGAGCAACAGCACCTATAGAAGCCAAAGCTTCACCGCGAAAACCAAGGCTATGAATTTCAACTAAATTTTCATCTGATAATTTACTGGTTGCATGCCTCTCCACCGCAAGGATAAGCTCCTCAGGAGACATACCGCGTCCATTATCTGTGATCTGGATCAGCTCTTTGCCACCATCCCGCATCACAATATCAATTTGTGTAGCCTCAGCATCAATAGCATTTTCCACAAGTTCTTTAATAGCGCTAGCAGGCCTTTCAACAACTTCACCTGCAGCAATCCTATTGATCGTGCGCTCACTGAGTTTTCGGATTATACCCGCTTGTTTTGGAATAGAGTTCATGAAGCGACCTTAGCAGATTCTATAAAATAAAAAAGCCGCCAAAAGGCGACTTCTCAAAAAATATTTCTTAGATGAACTAGTTACGTTTCACCACAATATTATCCGGAGCATATGACCCATCAGGCATCTCAAGAATTTCAGCGATGAGAAGTTTTTTCTTCGTTACAAAAACGTCAGGGCGACCAACATTAGACCGCACATCTGCAAACCCAAGTCTATTGAGTTTTCTGAGAAGATCAAGCTCAGCCCCTTTAGGCTGATCCGGGTCTTTCACAGTATCCTTTTTCTTAGGGAAGAGAACTTCCTTAGCAATAACTGCAGGAGCAATCGCACGGCTTTCAGTCTTACCAGGTTTAGGCGGAGCTAAAGTCATTCCAGGAGGGACAACCAACGCACTATTGCTCACGACTTGAAATTCATCTGGGGCATTTCTAGAGCCAGAGCTACATGCCGTCAGAGATAAGGCAACAATTGTGATCATCACTAGTTTTTTCATACCGATACTTTCTTTTTCTCAGCTTTCACTGATTGAGACTCGCTCATTTATTCTTCGTTTTTTGTTTTAGTGCTTTTGTTTGATCCCTGCAAGCGCTGAACAAATTTTTCTGGTAAAAAACTTTCCAGCAACAAGGCCATGACCCCTAAACTGATAGCAGCATCTGCTGCATTGAAAACATAAAAGCTATATCCTCCAGCATGCAAATGGACAAAATCCACAACGGCCCCATGAAAGAAGCGGTCAAGTAAATTCCCAAATGCCCCCCCAAAAACCACAGCCAGAGCATACGCCTCTAGTTTGCTTTCAGACTTTCTCATCCAGACCAACAAGATCCCCATGATAAGAATTGTGCCTACAATTAGTAGCCCCTTTCCTAAATCCCCATCAGGAGTAATCAATCCCATGGAAATCCCTTTATTCCACACCATTGTGAAATTTAAGAAAGGAAGCAATTCCACACTTCCTTTCAGGGGGAGTTCAAAGACTTTTAAGATCCACCACTTACTGATTTGATCTAGTATCAAAATAAGCATGGCAATAATAAGGCCTTTATTAAAGAAGCTAGGCTGCATCAAAAGCCTCGACAGCCTCTTTACAGCGGTGGCAAGTATCACCATTCTCTGCAACTTCAGGCAAAACCATCCAACATCGTTCACATTTCTCACCGTCGGCAAGACTGGTTACAACAGCAACACCTTCAACATCAGAAAGGGTGAACGCCGCTTGAGGGGCGGCCTCTAGACTAAATTCTGCGCCAGATGTAATAAAGGCCTCCATAGGATCAACATCTCTATAGGCATCTATTAGGGACTGATCGTTCACATAGACTGTCACACCAGCTTGTAAGCTTGAGCCAATACGCTTTTCGCGACGGTCAATTTCAAGTGCACCTGTCACGACCCGTCTAACATCACGAATCTTATCCCATTTAGCAGCAAGATCTGCATCAAGCCATGCATCATTTGTTTCTGGCCATTGACGAAGGTGAACACTTTCCGCTTCATTATTGTACCGTGACTGCCACACTTCTTCAGCTGTAAAGACAAGGATCGGGGCAAACCAAGCTGTGAGACGACTAAACAATTCATCCAGAACCGTGCGGGTTGCTCGACGACGAAGACTTGTAGGTGCGTCACAATAAAGAGTGTCTTTGCGAATATCGAAGAACAATGTCGATAGATCCACAGTACAGAATTGAAAGAGCGCTTGAAAAGCAGGATTGAAATCAAATTTCTGCGTCCGGTCCTTCACAAATTGGTCCAGTTCACTTAGGCGATGCAAAATATAACGCTCTAGCTCAGGCATTTCAGAAACAGGGAGGCGTTCCTCCTTGGAAAAACCCTCTAAGTTTCCAAGAAGGTAACGCATGGTATTCCTGATTTTACGGTAAGCGTCTGCATTACCTTTAATAATCTCATCTCCGATGCGTTGATCTGTTGTATAATCCACAGAGACTACCCAAAGGCGCAAAATATCTGCTCCATATTGATTAATTATCTTCTGAGGGTTAACCACATTGCCCAAAGATTTGGACATTTTCCGGCCATCTTTATCCTGTGTAAAACCATGAGTTAATACGTTTTTATAAGGAGCATACCCGCGTGTTCCACAACTTTCCAGCAAAGAGGATTGGAACCATCCTCTATGTTGATCAGACCCTTCAAGATATAAATCAGCAGGCGATTGAAGGTCTTCGCGACCTTCACAAACAAAAGCGTGGGTCGAACCACTATCAAACCATACATCCAAAATATCATGAACTTGCTCATAATCATCGGCATTATACTGCGATCCAAGGAATTCTTGCGCAGGAATAGCAACCCATGCATCAGCGCCGCCCTCATTCACTGCTTTCACAATCCGAGCATTCACAGACTCATCCACAAGCACTTCGCCCGTTTCTTTATGCACAAAAACTGTGATAGGAACACCCCATGCCCGCTGTCTTGAAATGACCCAATCAGGACGATCTTTGACCATGCTTTCAATACGATTTTGTGAGATAGCTGGGTACCAGGACACATCCTTTTGAATCGCATTCAGCGCTGTTTGCCGCAGACCCGTTTTCTCCATGGAAATAAACCACTGAGCAGTGTTTCTGAATATAAGAGGGGCTTTTGAGCGCCAAGAATGAGGATAGCTATGTTTCAATTTCCCTTTGGAACAAAGACCTTCTACTGTCTGTAATAACTCACAAACTTCATCAGCAACTTTGTAGACATGGCGGCCTGGAACAAGGCCTACATGGTCGTAATAGCAACCGCTCTCATCGACAGTAAACGGGACTTCAATTCCATATTGAACATGAGCGACCTTATAATCATCATCGCCGTGGCCAGGCGCTGTATGAACAAAACCTGTACCAGCTTCTGTTGTGACATGATCTCCAGCAAGCATTGGGACATCAAAATCATATTTGCCTTCACTCTCTGAATGGGCTTGCCAAGGATGGTAAAGCATTGTTCCTTCAAGTTCGCTGCCTTTAATGCGGTCTGAGACAGTGTGACTTACAATCCCAGCGCGGGCTGTGAACTCATTGAGAAGAGCTTCCGCAACAACATAGGCTGCCTTTACTTGACAAACCGATTCTTCTGAAACGTCCTCAGCAACGATAACGACATAATCAACATCATTGCCGTAACAGACCGCACGATTAGCTGGAATTGTCCAGGGTGTGGTTGTCCAGATAACAACTTTGGCTCCTTCAATCGCAGCGCAGTTAGTTGAGGCAAGCGGAAAGGCTACATCGATCTGTACTGAGACATGATCCTGATACTCAACTTCAGCTTCAGCAAGGGCTGTTTTTTCAACAGGTGACCACATAACAGGCTTGGATCCTCTATAGAGGGACCCATTCTTGGCAAATTTCAGAAGTTCTTCAACAATGGTAGCTTCCGCATCAAAATCCATTGTTAAATAGGGGCGTTCCCAATCCCCGAAAATCCCAAGGCGTTTAAATTGCTCACGCTGAACACCGATCCATTGACTAGCAAATTGGCGACATTCTTTACGGAATTCAATTGGATCTACATCGTCTTTATTCTTCTTTTTCTTGCGATATTTCTCTTCAATTTTCCACTCAATCGGCAATCCATGACAGTCCCAACCTGGCACATAAGGTGCATCCTTACCTTGCATCTGTTGACTACGGACGATCACATCCTTCAATGTTTTATTCATTGCATGGCCAATATGAATATCGCCATTAGCATAAGGAGGTCCATCATGAAGGATAAATTTCTCACGTCCTTTAGACTCTTCTCTTAACTTTTCATAGAGACCTTCTTCTTCCCAGCGCTTGAGCCATCCAGGCTCTTTGTTCGGCAACCCTGCCCGCATGGGGAAATCTGTTTTTGGGAGAAATACTGTATCGCGGTAATCCCGTTTATTTTCTTCGCTCATTTGAACTAACCTTTTGGAAGGCAGTAATTCTGCACTTCTGTATGTACTTATAAATTTCTTGGAAAAGTAAAATGGCCATTTTAGGGGCTTTTCAGACCTAAACAGCAAAATCCCGGAACGCTATGCTAGCGCCGGGCCTATAATTCGTATGCCTATTGTGAACGAATATATTGTCATGCCTCGTCTCTAGCAGAAGCCTGCCTTTATAGCAAGAACTTGTCGTTGCAATTTAATTGAAATTGACAGGAGCAATCCCTTCCTTCTAGGTTATTGCTGTACAACTGATTATTTCATCGTGGGAATGGGATTTAAATGAGCAGAAATGAGTTAAAACCAGGCCGAATATGGGTACGCTATGCAATCGCCCTGAGCGTTCTGTTCTTCTTGGCTACGGCAATTTTTGCAACGGCTCAATATTCGATTGGCATATCTTCAGGCTGGGCCGCTTTGATTAATACATCAGGCAAACAACGAATGCTCAGTCAGCAAATCCTCCTTCATAGTGAACAAGTGATGATCGCGCATTCACAAGCTGATCTAAGTACACAAAAAACTGCGGCTACTGCATTAGAAAAAGCTCTTTCTACTTTTAAGGCTAATCATGAGGCTCTGAGTGTCTCAGCAAAGGCACTTAGCGAGCAAGGGCGTTTACCACAAGAAATTCAAGAGTTTTACCTGTCTCGCGATCAAGGAAGTTTTGAGACCACTCTTACGCATTATCTAAATCAAGCTCAGATGGTCTTGACTAATCCTTCGGGAAGTCATCTCCCCTTGATCGAGATGAGACGCACAGCTTTGGATCCAATTCTGACTGAGTTGAACGCGGTCGTTGATGCATTTCAGCTGGCGGCTGATTCTGATGCAGCCTTCCTTTCTCGGTTTGAGTTAATTGCTTATATTCTAACCATTGGCGTTATTCTTATAGAAATTATCTTTATTTTTGTCCCTCTTAATGCTTCAATTATTTCACTGATATCATCCTTAAAATCTAGTCAGCGCAAGTTGAGTTTAAAAAATGATAAGCTGACATTGGCACTCCATAAAAATGACTTTTTAAAAATGCAACAGATTCACAATGAAGTTATGGGGAATTACGGCAGTTGGTATCTGAATTTAGTAACAGAAGAGGTTTATTGGTCAGAAGGAATTTATGCGATCCACAAAAGACCTAAGGAAAGAGGCCTTCCAAGTTTGGAAGACGCTATTAATTACTACAGCGAAGCTGATCGCATTGCAGTAGATAACCACATTAAGTGGTCTGCCCAAAACAAAGCAGGGTTCTCCTTCGAATATGACTTAGTCTGTGAGGACGGCTCCAAAGCCCGCGTTATGTCGCAAGCACAATATCAAGAATTTGAAGGTGTCCCCTTTTTGTTTGGCATGTTCAGAGACATCTCAAATGATCGTGCGATTTCTGATACGCTCCGCGAGGCTGCTGAAACGGCGAATGAAAAGGCTAAGTCTAGGAGTGATTTTCTCGCTGTCGTATCCCATGAAATCAAGACCCCGGTAACGGGCATAATGGGCATTCTTGAATTACTTGTCGATATGGACCTTCCAGAAGAAGCGCAGAAACTCATTCAAGCTGGTAATGAAAACAATCGTTTGCTCATGACGATCGTGAATGACATTCTTGAGATGACGCGCCTTGAATCTGATAGAGTAAAACTAATCCCCACCGAATTTTCCCCTAGTAAAATCGTCAAAGACGTCTTTGAAACGCACAAGCCGAATGCAGATCAGAAAAAGTTAGATTTTCGAAATCAGACAAAGGGGCCTGATGTTCTAATGATCGGTGATGACATTCGCATCAAACAGATCCTGCATAACTTTGTCACCAATGCCATAAAATTCACAGATATAGGGGCCGTAGAACTCTCTAGTCATATCGCATCTAAAAGTGATGAGAATAACCGAAAAGTAACATTTAAAGTTAAAGACTCTGGCATTGGCATTCCGCAAGACAAAAGAGAAGATCTTTTTATTGCTTTTGAACAATTAGAAGATACTTTCCGCAGAAAACAAGGCGGCACAGGTCTTGGCCTTGCCATTTCTGATCGTTTAGCAAACCTTATGGCAGCCAAAATCACAGTAGAGTCTGAAGAAGGGGTTGGATCGACTTTCTCTCTTGAGTTAAATTTAGAGGAAGCCATTCAGAGTGAGAAACCTGTTGAAGCTCCGATTGAACTTGAGGCCTTAAAAGTTCTTGTTGCTGAGGACGTTTCACTGAATAGAACTATCATTGAAAAAGTCATGCAGAATAAATGGGGGCTTAACCTCACATTTGCCCATGACGGACAGGAAGCGATTGATATCTGCCAAACAGAGATGTTTGACGTCATTTTAATGGACATTCAAATGCCTGTGATAGACGGTGTACAAGCTGTCGATATTATCAGACGCTCTATGGTTCATCATATTGACACACCTATTTATGCACTCACTGCCAACACTGAAAATGATCATATAAAATCTTATTTTAAAGTGGGGATGAATGGATGCTTTAGCAAGCCATTCAACTGGCAAGAAATTAAGATGACGCTATCAGAGCTAGAGGCAAAATATACAAAGCCCTAGAGGTCGAACCCTAAAAATCCATTCTGAAAGGATAGACAGGATCATCCTGTCCACTTCACCTTCAAGGCACTAATAACATCCAAGATAGTTGTCAGTTCTTTTTCCTCTTCCTCTAAAATTGCCAACAACAGATTTCTACGATAAGATTCTGGATCAAAGCCTTCTGGCAATCCAAAAGGTTTTGCCGCATTCACCACAAAATCTAGCATACGGCAAGCCGCATGAATGCGCCCCCATAGAAAATCATTCTCTCTTGCTCGTCTTGAGAAAAAGGCGCCAAAGTTATACAGCTCTGTCCCCATGAGTGGACCAATAAACTCATGACCTAAAATTGTCCGACAATCCTGGGGGCTAATGCGATTAACGCGTATATCCGCTTGATCAGAGTGATGAATATTTCTGTGATAGGGTAAGGAGAGCACATCGTAGAATGTGAAACCTATATAAGCTTGAACAATCCCAAGCCGCCCTTCCTCACCTTGGAACTCCATAAGGATCGGCGCAAGTGCTTCATCAAGGGCTAAATCTTTATTTTCAAGATCAAGATGATCACTAATGACTGTTGCCGCATGGCTAATAGGGTCTATGCGGTCAAACACAAGACCTTCGAATGCACTGATATGCATATACCGTGTCAAATCATCCAAATGAGTATAACAAAGAGCCTTAATTTTTTGCAAAGTTTTATAGTCAACATCAGACAGAGAATTGGACATCATTTCAGTGGTCTGCTTGATCACATACCGTAATCGCCGAATTCGATAAGGTAAATCTAAAGAACGGAAAAGAGAAATGAGACCTTCCATATAACTCTTTTCGTCAAAATTCTCATCTTTCGCGCCAATAGATCGTGTTAAAAAACTTTCAATTGCCCACTCCGTTACAACAGGCTTCATCTCTGAAAGGGGCTTCTTATACAAGGCGGCTAAAAGCTGAGTAAATAGATCAAGAATCTGCCTTTTCTTTATCTCTATATAAGGCCCATAGCTAATCCCTGCCATTTTATGTGCACTCTCATGGCTTTGTTCACGCCATGATGCCAATAATGCCACGTCAATATGTTTACATTTTCTTTTTGTGACAAATTGATCTGTATATGTTTGAGCGTCGAATGAAATGGCTGATAAATGCTTTTTATTCTCTAAAACTCTTTCGTTATGCGCCTCTATATCTTGTAAGTCGTTATAGATGGGCTCTGCCCGCGGGATGGTTGTCATCGATCCAAGAATCGTTTTAAAAAAACCAGGTGCAGGCTGAATTTGATCTCGATAGCTTGTCTCTGTTTCAGGGCTAGGATCAACAAAGATCATCCGGCGGTCCACCTGACGATGCGCTGGGCGACCCTCAATGGCTTTAATTGCACTATCAAAAGGCTTATTGTTTGTTACACCACCATCCACAAAGGACATCTTCTTGAGCAAAGCATATTTTTTATGATCCGTTGGAAAGTTCCGAGCAAGAAACTTCTGACGGTAGCGCCAGCGCAGTCCCATTTTATGTATTTTTTCCTCTAGTTCATTAAAACTAACAGAGGGGAAGGCTCCTGGGAAACTGCTTGTTGCGCGTGCTGCAAACCCTAACGCCGCGATATTATCATCACTCAGAGCATGCTGACCGTGATCCTCACCGTATCCACGAATATGAGAAAATTTCAGTGTCAGTGCATGACGGGGCTCACTAATCGTCGAAGGATCATGTAGGGGCATGGTTTTCTTCTGGCCGTAAAAATTAGTTACAGGTACGAAAAGATCAAGCCTGTGCCCACGCGGGAGAAGGCTACCTTTCGACTGTTGGCTCTTTCCTAAATCTCTTGCAGCCTCAAGCATCCAACCCAACATGATTTCCCCCGAAAAGGGAGGCTTAAACCATTTGGACCGCACAAACCGTAATAATTTCCGTTTTATTTCCGGATCATCAAAAGCATTTCCGGTCATTTTACGTCCAAACAGACGCATGATAGGCACCATGAAAAGCTTAGACCACTTATCAGCAATCGTCTTACTATCCATCAATTCTTCAACATCACCAAGATCAAGCCACATTTTCTTAAGAGGAGCAAAGTCTAGGTCATGGGCTAAAGCCCGAGCAAGCATGACACCGTTAATACCGCCAGCTGAAGCCCCTGAGATGACATCGACGATCACACGAATTTGTACATTTGGCGACAAGTCCTCAAGCAATTGTCGGTAGAGCTCAACAGTTGGATGATTGGAGTCGCGCTCAATATTTTCATGATCATTTTGATATAGATTGCGCGAGCCACGAACTACATTCAAGAGTTCTGCTGTAATACCATTCATATAAACAGCTAAGGACGCACCGCCGTAACAGACAAGCGCTAGCCTCAATTCCAGTTCCCGCATCGTTTAATCCTTGTTTCATCATAGAATGCCATAACTTACTGTAAAAAAAAAGGAATAATGATTAGTAAACGAAAGGCATAGCCTCCATATACACTCTTGCAATAGACCGTTTCCTTCTATAGTTTCATTGCAAATATTTTTGGGAGGAAATAATGAATAAATCGAGATGGATTCTATCTACAGTCATGACGATGGGCATGACTTTACCCCTTGCTGCACAATCAAACGTCTCAGGAGATTGGTATCAACATGCTGCCATTTCACCAGACGGCAAAGAGATTGTCTTTAGTTATAAAGGCAATTTATTTAAGGTTGCAGCTAAAGGCGGCGCAGCCACACCCTTGACCATGCATTCAGCCTGGGAAGGACATCCCGTCTGGTCTGATGACGGAAAATCAATTGCCTTTGCCAGTGATCGTCACGGCAATTTAGACATCTTTGTAATGCCAGCGTCAGGCGGCAAAGCCAAACGCCTTACACATCATTCAAGTAATGATAGACCGACTGATTTTAATAACGGGATGATCCTCTTTAATAGTACTAGAACAGATGCTGTTGAGAGCAGTCTTTTTCCGCGAGGCAGTTTGAATGAATTATACAAGGTTTCTACGAAGGGCGGCACCCCATCTCAGCTACTGACAACTGCCACATCTGAAGCTCAATGGAATAGCGACGGAACAAAAATATTATACCGAGATGAGAAAGCTTTAGAAAGTGATCTTCGTAAACATGACATCTCAGCTTTTGCAAGAGATATCTGGCTATATAATAGCGAAGACGGCAGCCATACTCAGCTTACTACATTCGAAGGAGCCGATCATTCACCCGTCTGGTCTGGATCAAATAAAGCATATTATCTGTCAGAAGACGGTCATAACAATTTCAATGTCTGGTCTATGAACTTATCCAATGGCAATAAATCAAAAATCACAGATTTCGAAACCCATCCTGTTCGCGGCTTGTCTATATCCTCTAAAGGAACTATGGCCTTCACACAGCACGGTGATATCTACACCCTGCGCGGCAAATCCCCTAAAAAGGTCAAGATCACCATCGCAGTCGACGGCCAAAACAATGATTATGTCACTTTACCAGTGTCAAGAAATGTGAGTGAATTTTCCGTTTCTGGGAACGGAAAAGAAGTTGCTTTTGTTGCCCGCGGTGAAGTTTATGTGACAAGCACTGATTTTGCAACAACTGTGCGTGTCACCAACACACCTGAACAAGAACGCAGTGTAAGTTTTGCCCCTGACGGAAAAACGCTCGTTTATGCATCAGAGCGCGGTGGCAAATGGAAAATTATTGAAGCCAGCCTCAAAGATGAAAGCGAAAAATATTTCTATGCTTCTACAGGTTTCACAGAGAAAGTCCTTGCAGACAAAGACAACGAAAGTTTCCAACCTACTTATTCTCCAGACGGCAAGAAAGTTGCCTTCCTAGCGAATAGAGATGCCATTAATGTTGTTGATCGTGAGAGCGGGAAAATCGTCACAGCCCTCGACGGCAAGTGGAACTATAGCTATGCGGATGGGGATATATCTTATAGCTGGGCATCTGATAGCAAGTGGCTCACTGCAAGCTTTGCTACTAAAGGACGCCTTTTCTATTCTAAGATTGGTGTTTTTCCAGCAGATGGAAGTGCAGAGCCAGTGGATCTGTCACAAAGTGGCTATTCTTCTTTTTATCCAAAATGGAATAAAGACGGTCAATCAATTATATATGGATCCTTAAAATATGGGCGCCGCAATCACGGGAGCTGGGGTGCTGATTCTGATGTATTCGCTACCTTTTTAACCCAAGATGCTTATGACGAATTCACCATGAGCAAAGAAGACTATGAGCTCATGAAAGAGCTTGAGAAAGAGCGGAAGAAAAAAGAGGAAAAAGCCAAGAAAAAGGCCAAAGAAGAAAAGAAAAAAGCCGCTGAAAAAGCTAAAGCTGACAAAGCTGATTCTGACCAAACAGATTCTGGAAAAGATGTTTCAGAGGACGTAAAAAAAGAAACTGTTCCGAAATCAGTTGATAAAAAAGAAGACAAAAAGAAGGACAAGGCAAAAGAGAAGCCTCTTACTGTTGATCTGACCAACCTTCCGGACCGTACTGTCCGCTTGACTGTCCACTCTAGCAATATGACAGATTATGCCATGACTAAGAAAGCTGACAAGCTTCTTTATCTAACACGGTTTGAGGGTGGTTTTAATCTATGGGAGCAGAAATTACGCGAGCGAGGCACAAAGCTTATTCTACCGTTAAATGCTCGTACAGTTTCAATGGAATTGTCAAAAGATGACAAATCAATCTTTTTGCTTGCTGATGGACGATTAATGAAAGCTCCGATCTCTGGCGGTCGTCCTAAACCAATTGCGCTTGCACCGGTCATGGAATTAAAAGCTGACCAAGAACGGGCTTATATGTTTGAGCATGTGTGGCGACAGGTTCAAGATAAATTCTATAACCCTAATATGCACGGTATAGACTGGGCGCAGATGAAGGCGGATTATAAAGTTAAACTCCCTGCTCTTGCAAACAACAGAGATTTTGCACGCATGATGGAAGAAATGTTAGGTGAACTCAACGCTTCTCATACCGGCATGTATTACCGCGCACGTATGCCTGGTTCAGATGCCACGGCGAGTCTTGGCATTCTCTTTGATATGACAGATACCGCAGGAGCGTTAACCGTCGACGAAATCTTATCAGGCAGTCCACTAGACAAGGCTAAATCCAAAGTGAAGACTGGAATGAAGCTCACAGCTGTAGACGGAAAACTGTTAAGCAGTACTACGAACTTTAATGCCTTAATGAATAACAAAGCGGGACAAAGAACGCGCCTCACCTTCGTAGATTCAGAGGGCAACACACTTGATGAAGTGATCCGTCCAATCGCCAAGAGAGCTGAAGATGAATTAATGTATCATCGTTGGGTTAAAAATCGCCGCAATCTTGTCAAGAAACTTTCAGGCGGGCGTCTCACCTATGTCCATGTACGTTCTATGAATGATGCGAGCTTCCGCGAGGTATACTCAGATCTTATGGGGAATGGGTTTGATAAAGAAGCCGCAATCGTTGATACGCGCTGGAACGGTGGAGGATGGCTACATAACGACTTGGCAAAACTCTTAGCTGGCAAAGACTATTCGACCA
The DNA here is from genome assembly GCF_031598375.1 of Temperatibacter marinus. NCBI lineage: Bacteria > Pseudomonadati > Pseudomonadota > Alphaproteobacteria > Kordiimonadales > Temperatibacteraceae > Temperatibacter > Temperatibacter marinus. Next base: position 1,929,567 of record NZ_CP123872.1, on the reverse strand, counting down.
TGCATGTCAGAGGCCGTCAGTATAACGGAGACCCTGGAGACCAATATACAAAACCATCTATCGTCGTAATGGGCGAAGGAAATTATTCCGATGCTTATGGTTTCCCATTTGCCTATACAGCACTCAATATTGGGGAAACAGTTGGCATGCCAGTCCCTGGAACAATGACAGCTGTTTGGTGGGAGTTGCTTGTATCAGGAGACGTATTCTTCGGTATTCCACAAGTCGGCGTTAAAAACATGGCCGGAGACTATTTGGAAAACAAACAACTAGAACCAACCCATAAGGTAGCCAATGATGCTGTCTCTTCCGCAAAGGGGGAAGACAAACAAATTGCTAAAGCTGTTGAGGTGTTATTGCAGAAGCTAGACGCTAAATAACAAAGCACCTCTTGCGCAACTCTTTATGCCCTGCTAGTGATCGCTGGCAGGGCATATTTTTGAGAATTAACTACGATGACACGCCAAAGACTTCATATCGCTATTTCTAGAATACACAAACTTCTTGGCCTTCTTATCGGCCTCCAGCTTCTGCTATGGGTCGCAGGTGGTTTTATAATGAGTTTTCTAGAGATAGAAAATGTTAGGGGCGAGCACCTAAGAGTTGATCTCCCACAGGCAATCCTCAAACAGCCCGCAAGGTTTCCAATTCAAAACCTTCCGGATTGGGGCACGATCGTGGGCGTTAACTATGAAGAGTTTTATAAAGTACCGGTTTATAGAATTACACGACACGAGGGTCAGACAAGGCTTTATCATGCTCATACAGGTGCCCCGTTATCACCGCTTTCAAAAGAGTGGATTAAGCGTATAGCGACAGAGAATTTCAATGGATCTGCCCCCATAAAAACCATTGAACTGCTCTCCTCTGCAGCCCCTGATTTTGAGTATCGAGGATCATTTCCTATTTGGCAGGTCAGTTTTAATACGCCAGACAACCTAAATGTCTACATCTCACCACAAACGGGACAAGTTCTCTCTTGGCGTACGGATACTTGGCGCCTCTTTGACTTTGTCTGGATGTTGCATATTATGGATTATGAAGCCCGCGACAATTTCAATAACCCACTTTTACTTGCATTTTCTTTTTCAGCCGTTCTTTTTCTTTTGACCGGATTTTTCATGCTCTGGTTCAGGCTCTCAAAGAGAGACTTTAAGTTATAGAATTTATCATTCTGCTGCTAGCTTGCCTTTTAGTTGGCCGCCGCGTACGAGACGTCCGGGCAACTCACCCGTTAGGCATCCATCTTTCAAGATCACTTTTCCGGCGACAAGCGTTGCGGTCATACCCTCGGCTTTTTGCATCAACCTTTTACCGCCTGCAGGTAAATCTGTCACCATAGTGGGGCGCTTAATACGCAGTTTATCATAGTCAATGATATTAATATCTGCTTTCTTACCCACCTCTAGACGACCGCGATCCTGAAACCCAATGTAATCTGCACTTTCACTGGTTAGTCTCTTAACTGCCTCTTCTAGAGAAATCTTTTTGCCACGAGTTCTATCTCGTGTCCAATGGGACAAGAGATAAGTTGGAAAACTGGCATCGCAGACCGTGCCCACATGAGCACCGCCATCACTTAACCCCATAAGAGATTGAGGATGCGCCATCATCTCTTCTAAGGCATCGTAATTCATATTCGTATAGTTATAAATTGGGAAATAAATGAAGGCCTGCCCTTCGTCCTGAAGCATGAGATCATAGATCATTTCAAGAGGAGGCACGCCTGCCCTTTCAGCCATCTTATAAACAGAATTCTCAGGCCCTTGTTCGTAGTCAGGGTATTCATCCAGTAAAAACATTTTGCAACTTATAAAATCAATCATCTGAAGGAGTTTATCAGCGAGCGGCGGGATCGGTGTACCATCCCCAGCAAGGGGCTCCATTGTTTCACTCAGTAATTGGACTTTAAAGGCCGGGTCTTTCATCAAGGTGACACGGTCCCTTAAAGGTTTATCATGAATTTTCTTATAACTTGGATGTCCCATAAATGGATGAAACGTACAGTTAAGCCCTAAGGTTACGCCAATGCCGCGCGGAGCCACTTGCAATCGGATGTCGATATCTTTGGCTTTGGCTTTTTCTGCTTTTTCCAGAATATGCTGCCACTGTTGAGGTGCAAAATCCCGCTGCATCAGTGAAAGGCTAAAAGGCCGACCTTCTGAAGACTGGGCAAATTTTTCAAGGAGGGCCCATTCACGTTCAAATGCTGTTTGATCATCCCGTTCCAAATCAAAATCATTCACCGCTTGTAGAACGCCGTGCGTTGAACTTGAGAGCGCTGCCCCAATGCCAGCCAATTCTTCCTCAGTCGCTTCACTTGAAGGTGTCCACTCACCCTCGCTGGATCTGTGTACATCAGAGCGGCCTGTTGAAAATCCTATAGCCCCTGCAGCCAAGGCTTCTTCTGTTAACAGGCGCATTGCCGAGATATCTTCCTCAGTTGCTTCTTGATCAAAGAGCGCACGGTCGCGCATCACATAAACCCTCAGGGGGTCATGACAGAGATGGGCGGCAAAATCGATGGTATGGGGTGTGTCAATGGCATCAAGATATTCAGGAAAGCTGCTCCATTCCCATGTAAGGCCTTCTGCAAGAGCTGCTCCAGGAATTTCTTCCACTCCCTCCATCAAGCTGATCAGTTTTTCATGATCTTCTGGGTGCACAGGGGCAAATCCAACACCGCAATTCCCCATAACAACTGTAGTGACACCGTGATAAACACTCGGCTCAAGCTTTTCATCCCAGCTGACCTGGCCATCATAATGGGTGTGTAGATCCACAAATCCAGGTGTAACGATCTGCCCTTTAGCATCAATAATTTCATCCGCTTTACCAAGAGCTGACCCAATAGCAGAAATAAGGCCATTTTGAATAGCTATGTCAGCAACAAAAGCCTCACGACCTGTCCCGTCAATAATCATCCCATTTTTAATAAGTATGTCAGTCATGCTTCTTATCCTGTAATCTAAATAATCCAGCTAACCCAAATCCAGTGACCATATGCCATATGCCCCATGTAGCAGTAATGAGCGCTGCTCCTCCGAGTCCCTGAAATTCCGATAAAAGTATTACAAGAGCAAGGCCTGTGTTCTGCAGCCCTACTTCGAAGATAAGCGTTCTAAACTTCCCTCTTTCTTTCATAAGCAAAGCGGCTGCTATGCCCCCAAGGGCAAAAGCTACAATATTATGCAAAACAACAACAGACAAAATGGATGGGCCAAAACTAAAAAGTAAGTCTGAGTTTTGACTGACCGTGATCACGATTAAGACACCTAACAGGACAACAGATAGAGGGACCGCTTTCTTTTGTAACCTATCAGCGAAATCAGGGTGCTTATGAGCAATCATCATTCCGACAAATAAAGGGAAACCAAGCATTGCAAAAATTCGGATGAAAAACAGACCGCGATCTAAATCTATCTCCTTTAACAGAAGATCTATTGGTTCGTATAAGCCTCCCCAAAATAACACAGAGATCGGGATCATAAGCACTGCAAATATACCAGACAGTGCCGTGAGGGTAATAGAGTAAGCAACGTTCGCATGACTAATACGTGCGAAAAAATTAGACACATTACCGCCAGGGCAACTGGCAACTATGATCAAACCCAAAGCAATAGAAGCCGGCAGTTGAAGAAGGTGAATAAACGCCATTGTAACCGCTGGCAATCCAATCACTTGCACCAGTAATCCAGATACCACATCTCCTGGTGCTTGTACGATGCGCGTAAAATGAGATCCTCGCAATCCTAAGGCGACACTAAACATCATAAAAATAAGAATCGCTGCTAAAATGCCCTGCATCGTAGAGTCCATTGAAATCACAACGCGGTCAATGGCTTCCATATCAAAATCAAACAAATGACTCTCCTCACTCCCTTTTCAGAGTGTGACAATAGAAACGATAAAAATCAAAGAGAAACTGCATAAAAAAAGCCCCGCAAAAATGCAGGGCTTTCAAATTTTATAAAGAAGGACTTATTCTTCAGAAGAAGGCATCACATCTTCACCACGCTTAACCGGCGCCCAAATCTTCTTCATTGAGAAGTAAGACAAAATAGTCATAACCAGCAAGAAGAGGATCACAAGAACACCCCGTTTTTTATGATCTTCAAGGCCAGGCTCTCCCACATAGGCAAGGAACATGGTTACATCTTTTGCAATCTGATCTGCTGTAGCCGGTGTCCCATCAGCATATTCCACCAAATCATCCATAATCGGAGGGGCCATTGTAATAACACCGCCTGGGAAATAAGGGTTCTTATACTTACCGTCTGGTGTTTGTCCATCATAGCCAGTTAAAAGGCTGTAAAGATAGTTAGCACCATCATGGCGAGCCTTTGTGATCAAGGATAAGTCAGGTGGCAGAGCGCCGTTTGCAGCTGTCGCTTGCTCTTCATTATCAAATGTCCAAGGAATACCGTCTTTAGGTAAACCAGACCGTTCAATCTGATCTCCTGAGGAATCCACTTCACCTGGAATAGACATTGTATATTCTGCAGCGATCGCTTTGATCTGTGCTTCAGGATAGCCAATATCTTCTAGATTACGGAATTTGAAATATTTCAATGCATGACAAGCCGCACACACTTCGCGGAAGACTTGGAAGCCACGTTGTGCAGATGCTCTCTCATATTTGCCAAGAGGCCCATTGAAAGACCAATCAACTTGACGAGGTTTCTTCGCATCGCCAGCTGCATAAACTGCGCCAGTGACAGCAGCTGCAACAGCGAAAGCAGCGATAGAGAGTTTTTTCAAGTTTTTCATTCTCAAATCCCTTCTCTTAAGACTTAGTTACAGATGCCATAATGCTCTCAGGCACAGGCAATGTTTTTTCACGACGAGATAATAACGGAGTAATTACCAAGAAGTAAGCGAAATAATAGGCAGTTGAAATCTGACCCAAGTGCACCGCTCTAAGAGCAAATCCATCTTCAGATCCAAGGATCACAAGATCAGGTTTCTGTGCACCAACCCAGGTTAAGATAACCACGTCGATCAAAAAGATCACGAAGAACATACGTGTTGTCGGACGATATTTCATGCTGCGGACTTTGCTGCCGTCCAACCAAGGAAGAACGAACAACACACCAATGGAAGCAAACATCGCAAGGACGCCGCCAAGCTTTGCATCAATGATTAATATATCAAATGTAACAGACCTCAAAATTGCGTAGAACGGCAAGAAATACCATTCAGGAACAATTGAAGACGGCGTAACCATCGAATTCGCAGGGATGTAATTATCTGGGTGTCCCATCGCATTTGGTGCATAGAAGAGGAAGAGGCAGAAGACTGTGAGGAAGACAAAAATTCCAAATACATCCTTGATTGTATAATAAGGATGGAATGGAATAACGTCAGCTTTTGTCTTAACATCAACACCTGTAGGGTTATTTGACCCAGGAATATGCAATGCCCAAATGTGAAGAATAACAACACCAACAATCACAAATGGCAGGAGATAGTGCAGGCTAAAGAAACGGTTCAACGTTGGATTATCAACAGAGAAACCACCCCAAAGAAGCGTTACAATATCTTCACCTACAATTGGAATTGCAGAGAATAAATTTGTAATAACCTGTGCACCCCAGAATGACATTTGTCCCCATGGAAGCACATAGCCCATGAAGGCAGTTGCCATCATCAGAAGCATGATCACCACACCAAGCATCCACAAGATTTCGCGCGGTGCCTTATATGAACCATAGTAAAGACCACGGAAGATATGGATATAAACAGCAATGAAGAAAAAAGATGCACCGTTCGCATGCATGTAACGGATCATTGCACCGTTATTAACATCACGCATAATGCGCTCAACGCTATCGAAGGCCATATCTACATGCGGCGTATAGTGCATCGCAAGAACAATACCCGTGAGCAATTGAATCACCAGGCATAAACCCGCAAGAGACCCAAAGTTCCACATGTAGTTCAAGTTTCGAGGAGCACCATAGCCAGGGCCAAGGGCGCCATGAACAAGTGAGAAAATAGGTAAGCGCTGGTCAATCCATGCGACTACCGAATTTTGTGGCTTGAAAGCCGGACCAGGAAAAGATCCCATCGTAAAACTCCCCTTAACCGATTTTGATTTTTGTGTCGCTCAGGAAGGTAATAGCTCCCGGAACTTCAAGGTTTGTCGGTGCAGGACCCTTACGGATACGACCAGATGTGTCATAGTGAGATCCGTGACAAGGGCAGTACCAGCCACCAAACTCGCCTTTATCATCACCAGAACGGCTACCAAGAGGCACACACCCAAGGTGAGTACATACACCCATCACCACCAGCCATTTTTCGCGGCCAGCCGTAATACGGGCTTCATCTGTTTCAGGATCAACCAAAACTGCCTTATCATCTGCTTTCGCTTGTGCAATTTCTGCAGCGGTACGATGACGAACGAAGACTGGTTTACCACGCCATTTGATCACGACTGACTCGCCTTCGCCAATTGCAGACAAATCAAGCTCAACAGAACCAGCTGCTAAAGTATCTTTAGCAGGGTTCATTTGATCAATAAATGGCCATACTGCTGCCGCTGCGCCAACTGCGCCTACACCAGCCGTAGCAACATGAAGGAAATCACGGCGAGTTGCGCCGTCTCCATGTGCATTTGAATTCTCGTTAGTGCTCATCTATTCTTCCCTGTAGGTTTGAGGATCCAGCCCCAAGCTTTCTCCACTCAACCAACGCTTACTGTATAGGTGTTAACTCTTAAAAAGTCATTACACCTCTTTAAACAATCCTTCTAGACATGGATTTTTCAACAGGCATAACATCTGTATCTTATCACGCTAGACGACATTCACAAGGCGCACTTCGCCCAGTGATTGGAAATTGGTTTAGTCTGTCAGAGAAAAAGGTTCAAGAGTTTATCTGGAAAAATGCATATTTTTTTGGGTTTTTTCTGTTTTTTGACCTTAAATAGCCTATAGAAAGCGAAAGAAACGATTGAAGAAACCTTATTAGACTGATTTTTGGAGCCATGGTCGAATGTTGCATATTGCACTCTATGAACCCGACATCCCACAGAACACAGGTACACTGATGCGTCTCGGCGCCTGCATGAATGTTGGTATACACGTAATAGAACCTTGTGGTTTTCCTTTTTCTATCAAGGCATTGCGCAGATCAGCCATGGATTACGCTGATCATGTTGACCTGTATCACCATGATGACTTTGCAGATTTTTGTAACTGGGTGGATGAAAACCATAAAAGGCTTGTTCTACTGACGACGAAAGGGGCCAGCCCTCTGCCTGACTTCTCTTTTACTCAAGATGATATTCTTTTACTAGGCCGCGAGTCGGCCGGTGTTCCGGACACTGTTCATTCTAGAGCGAGCGAGCGCTTATATGTCCCAATGGCCCCAGGCATGAGGTCTCTCAATGTTGCCCTAGCTGGTGCGATGGTAATCGGTGAAGCCTTACGCCAAACTAAGGGGTATTCAGTATAAATTTTATAGTAGATTCAATGTTTTCCATTGCATTTACCCTATAAAACTGTTTTAGTGAATCAGGGTCGTACGCACCGAGAATAGATAAATGAGCGCAGGCACAAGTTATAAAATTTATATCGACATTAACTGTCCTTTTTGCTTTGCACTAAATGAGCGCTTAGACAACCTTGCATCCACAATTGATGAGATAGAATGGCGTTATATTGAACATATTCCGGAGACAGATTCTATTCGCGTAGATCCTCTTGATATGGTGCGCTTAAAAGAAGAACTCATAAGGTTAGAACCGCGCGCTCCAGATATTCGCATCAACAATCCAGGCTTTAGACCTAACACCTCTGTAATCCAGTGCATTTTAGCTGAAATCGGCAGAACTGATGTTTCAGCAGCAAAACGATTACGCGACATTGCCTATAAAGCCTTATGGCAAGGCGGTGCAGATATATCAGACATCAGTATCATTAAAGAAATGATGAAGCGTGCCGACTGTGAACTGCCTGAAATATCTTCAGAAACTCTAACCTTAATGACTGAATGGAAGGAAGAATGGCTTTCCGATAGAATTGAAGCACGGCTGCCAAGCATTGATCAAACAGGACGTCCGCCTCTCTTAGGATTACCTTCAACACAAGACCTTGTATTTTTCATGCTCCGGCTTGATGCAGAAGAAGAGAAGGCCAAACGCAGGGAGTTTTCTTGCACCGGAAGCGATTCATAAATCCTTCTACTAATTCTTGATAGGCCTTGCATTGGATTCTGTTATAGGCTAGGCCCTGAGCCATTCAACAACAATGAAGCAGAAGAAAACTATGTCTGATCTTGAAAGCTATAAAGTCCGAACCAAAGAGTGGTTTGAAGAGCTAAGAAATCAAATTTGCGCCAGTTTTGAAGCGATCGAAAAAGAGGCCGCTGGTCCTCTTTCTGATCGCCCTGCCGGTCGGTTTGACCGAACACCATGGGACAGAGAAGATCAAGCGGATGGCAGCCACGGTGGGGGCGGTGTAATGTCCATCATGCGGGGTGGACGTGTTTTTGAGAAAGTTGGTGTCAATGTTTCTACAGTGCACGGCACTTTCACACCAGAATTTGCTAAAAACATTCCAGGTGCTGACCAAGATCCTCGTTTTTTTGCCACTGGCATCTCTTTGGTCGCCCACATGAACAACCCTAAAGTCCCTGCGGTACATATGAACACGCGCTTTATAGCGACTACAAAACATTGGTTTGGGGGCGGCGCTGATCTAAACGCAGCGTTACCTGTGAAAAAAGACACATCGGATTTCCATAAGGCCTTTAAGGCCGCATGCGATGCCCACAACCCAGACTATTATCCTAAGTTTAAGAAATGGTGTGACGACTATTTTTATATAAAGCATCGCAAAAGAGCCCGCGGAGAAGGCGGAATCTTTTATGATCAACATAATACAGGGACTTGGGAAGATGATTTTGCCTTCACTCAAGACATTGGGAAAACCTTTAACAGCATATATCCTGAGCTTGTCCGCCGGCATATGAATGAAGAATGGACAACTGAGGAAAGGGAAGAGCTGTTAAAATATAGAGGCTATTATGCTGAATTTAATTTAGTGTACGATAGAGGAACGACTTTTGGCCTGAAGACAAATGGCAATGTTGAGGCGATTTTGATGTCACTGCCACCTGAGGCGAAATGGCCATAAATTAGCGAAACCACTTTTTGATCATATTCTTCAGCTAGCGTCACAATTTTTGGGAGATGACCTATGATAAAATTAAGTCTTTATGTCACATTAGTATTCACATTGTTGATGCCTCACACTTTCTCTGCAAGCGCCCAAGAGAGTGGCAGGACAAAGTCTGAGAAGAAGCGCACAAAAATCATGCATATGCATGATGATGTGCTTGTCCGTCTTTATAGAGAAAAACGTGATGCTAAAACCTATGTTGAAGATGCCTATGGATATGCAGTTTTCTCTAATCTTGGGGTCAACTTGCTTCTGATCAGCGCGGGCGGCGGAAAAGGAGTGGCCATCGACAATGAAACTGGTCAAAAAACCTTCATGAAAATGGGAACTGCTGGTGTTGGATTAGGCGTCGGCGTGAAAGACTTCAGAGCTGTATTCGCCTTCCATACCCGAGAAGCTTTTGATGCTTTTGTGAACAAAGGATGGGATTTTTCTGGCCAAGCAGATGCTTCTGCTCGCTCTGGAGATAAAGGTGGTGAAATTTCAGGAGCAATAGATATTGGCAACAGCGTGACTGTCTATCACATGACTGAAGCGGGCCTTTCTCTACAAGCCACGCTCCAAGGGACCAAATATTGGAAAGACAAAAAACTTAATCAATAGATCACTTACTATCATCACGGTAAAATAGCTATTGCCCCCTCCTGAAAATAGATTAATCTCTCTTATCAACACAATTGTATCGTTCAGGGAGAGAATTTATGCCAATCGCCTCATCATTACAAAAGGGCCTTAAAGTACCCGTCATCGCAGCCCCGATGTTTATTGTTTCCGGGCTTGAGCTTGTCACGGCGACATGCAAAGCCGGTGTCATTGGTACTTTTCCGACGTTAAACGCACGCAGCATCGAAGACCTCGATACATGGATGGCCACAATCAAAGCAGACCTAGCCGATTATGATGCGGCTAATCCAGAATCTCCCTCTGCTGTCTGGGGCGTTAATCTTATCGTTCATAAATCCAATACACGGTTACAAGAAGACATTGAACTAGTGCTCAAGCACCAACCTCCTCTGGTTATAACGTCTGTCGGACATCCGGGAGATATTGTAGAGAAGGTACATGCTTACGGGGGGCAAGTTTATCACGATGTAATCCATATGTATCATGCCGGCAAAGCAGCATCAGCCGGTGTTGACGGGATCATTGCTGTCTGTTCTGGCGCTGGCGGTCATGCCGGCAAGCTCAACCCTTTTGCCTTTATCCCAGAGCTCCGAGCAACCTACCCAGAATTATCCATCATCCTATCAGGCACCCTTTCAAACGGTGCCCACATAAAGGCTGCAGAAATACTGGGGGCCGACTTTGCTTATATGGGCACCCGCTTCATCGCTACAAAAGAAGCCAATGCGGACGAAGACTATCATCGTCAAATCCATGAAAATGGCAGCAGCGATATTATCTACACCAACAAAGTCTCAGGAATTTGGGGAAATTTCATTAAAGAAAGCTTAGAGATGGCCGGCTTAGACCCTGAAACTGGTGATCCTCTAAAAGACAGTCCGAATTTTGCTCCAAGTCAGGAAAATTCTCGCGGCGGGGGCACTAAAAAAGCATGGAAATCGATTTACAGCGCGGGGCAAGGCATTGCTCTTATTGAAGATAGCCCTACAGTCAAAGATCTTATTGAGCAGATGGCCGCCGAATATAATGCTTAAAATCCAGAGTGTGGTTTAAAACTAGAAAGCCTCCCCAGTACAGGGAGGCTTTTTCTTTCTTAAAAATACCATTTCAAACCAAATGAGACTGTCCCGCTCGCGTCTGGAATATTCAGCGAACTGTCATCATACATTAAGGTTAATTCAAAATCTTTATGGAAGGCTGAAAGACCGACACGCCAATCCCATCCATTCTGATACCCATCAATCATATCATATCCCAAATGCGTCACCACAGTTAATTCCGGCATTTTAGGGACAGGCAGTTCTAAATCGATTGAGCCATATATTGCATTGTTATCCTGAGCAAACCAACGACCGTCAAAAGCATATTCCAGTCCCCCTTTTACATAGAAAATACCAAAGTCACGACTGATGGATGCTTTTATCTCTGGATAAAAGCGACTTTCATCAGGCCCCCCGTGATAAGACTTAAGAGACGTGGCGAGACTATAGGAATAGACATCACCGTCCCAGCTGTAGCCAAGAGTACTGTCAACAATCACATCATCGCCGCTTCTATCCCCCATGCTGGCTAAAAAGATATCTCCGTAAAGACCGCTTTTATGGGTTAATCTTAAATTACCGATTGCCGCCGGATCTTTGCTCGTTAAACTCACACCATTTTCACGGTAATCAGTAACCAGTCCAAGTAATCCATCTACAGTGATGTCTTGAGCTGTTGCAGGCATGGCTACAGTGCCAATCAACAAGCTCACTCCCAGTGTTACATTTTTTATTTTCATTTCCTCGTGTCCTTTTTTTATTTTGTTTTATCTAGCCCGATAACAAGGCCAGGATCTAGTCTTACATTCCCCCAATTCAGTCGCCAATCCACGTGCGGTCCACTTGATCGACCAGTAGAACCAATGGACCCTATAGCTTTTCCTTTTTCTATAAACTGCCCTTCCTTAACATCCACAGAATGCAAATGAAAGAGAGTGCTAGTAACACCAAAACCATGATCAATGATAATAATGCCCCCTTCTAGGAGAAAATCAGAAGCTGCTAACCGAACCACACCGCTTGCAGGTGCTGTCACAGGTGTACCCGTTTTATTTGCAATATCCAAACCATAGTGAGGGCTTCTTGGCTTACCATTAAGAATGCGCTGTGATCCATAAAAACCAGAAAACCGACCTTCTGCGGGCTTTTTAAACCCCCAAAACCAGAACAGTTCATCAGTCTTAAAACTGCGCCCTTTTCTAACACGTCCGTTTTCAATCTTGCGGCGAGCAAGCCATGATTTTGGTGGGGATACTGTTTTAGGCGGTAGGCCATCGACCCTTTCTATATCAAACTCTCTTGGACTAATCATCAACTCATGTTTAGAGCTCATTCCATCCGGATAGGATACTTTTATAAAAGCTACAGCTTTATAATCGCGCCCAAATCCGAGAACAAAATGGCCCTTATCTCCGACTTTAATGGGGTTTCCATCAAAAAGAATTTTGCTGCCAGGCGTTACCTGCCCTTTTATGAGGCCTCCTTGCTTGAGGTCTCCATCAAAACGAAATTGATGCCCTTCAACGCTCAGTAGGGGCATTGACGTCAGAAGAATCAAAAATGTACAAATCAGTCTCATAGGTTCACTCAATCAATAAAATTAGGCTAAAGTAGGACAAGGCTAAAGCAAACTGCCTTGACGCTCGTCTTTGGCTTGCTTTTGCGTCTTTTTTGCTTTTGGTTTGACAGGGGGGGGCTTTTTCTGGGTTGGCATTACTGCATGACTTTCCGCATCAGAAACAACGACATCTGTTGATCCATCCTTAAATGTTAAAGATAAAAGCTCGTCAGCTTTCAGATCTTGTACACTGGTAATAAGATGCCCCTCAGCACTAGAGACCATTGCGAACCCTCGCTGCAGAACACTTTTATGAGATAAACTTTCGAGCATGCGAGATATCGCTGTTAATCGATCATTTCGCTTCTCAATTGATCTTGCATAGGCTGGTGATAGTCGCTGATCAATTTGTGTAAACTGTCCCTTTGCATACTCACCAGATTGCTTTAACCTGCCATGACTGAGACCGCCCAGAATGCGGTTCAATATGCTAGATTTTTCTTGGGTCACAGCCCTTAATCCTCGAGGCAAACGATCCCCCAAGTCATCCAAACGTTGACCGGGCAGTCCTAGAAAATCCCGAGGGGCAGGCATGCCACGGGCTATGCCTAATAATCGGTCCATACGATCAGAGATTAATCGCCCTTTTTGCGCATCAAGACGGCGACCTAAATCTGCGATTGTTGCTTCAAGTTCGGCTTTGACGGGCACAGCTTTCTCTGCAGCTCCTGTCGGCGTTGGAGCGCGTAGATCAGCCGCATAGTCCGATAAAGTTGTATCCGTTTCGTGCCCTACAGCAGAAATGATCGGTATGTCACTCGCAGAAATGGCCCGAACAACTTGCTCTTCATTAAAAGACCATAGATCTTCGATTGATCCCCCGCCTCGGGCAATGATCAATAAATCCGGGCGCTTTACAAGACCACTCTGATCTAAGGGCAATGCATTAAAGCCCTGGATCGCTGTTGCAACCTGATCAGCTGCCCCTTCTCCTTGAACAAGAACAGGCCATATAATGACATGCCGAGGAAATCGATCATTCAAGCGGTGAATGATATCCCTGATGACAGCTCCTGTTGGACTGGTCACAACGCCAATGGTTTGAGGTAAATAGGGTATAGGCTTTTTCCGCTCACTCGCAAACAACCCTTCCGCGGCAAGTTTTTTCTTTCGCTCTTCTAAAAGTGCCATAAGAGCACCTTCACCAGCTGGCTCCATTTTCTCAATAACCATCTGATATTTTGATCGCGCCGGATACGTAGTCAACTTCCCTGATGCTATGACCTCTAAGCCATCTTCTGGACGAAAAGAGAGTTTACTTGCGACACCGCGCCAGCACACGCCGTCAATGACAGCTTGATCATCTTTTAATGCCATATAGACATGACCAGATGCAGCCCTTTTCACACCTGACAACTCGGCCCTAAGACGCACATAGCCAAACCGATCCTCTACGGTAGATTTTAGCGCACGTGCCAATTCTGAGACAGTCAGCTCTGGGACATTTGATCTCTTTGAATGATTTTCTGACGGATCCACTCGATATTACCCTATTTTTTATTTTCTTTATGATCTTTATGCTCTACAAAGGGGCAAATTTCAAGATAAGCTTATGGGCATAAGGAAAGACTTTTATGAATATTCTAGTGATAGGTTCTGGCGGTCGCGAACACTCTCTATGTTGGAAAATTGCACAGAGTCCCCTTGTTGAGACTGTCTATGCTGCTCCAGGAAATGGCGGCATGGGAGAGTGCGCAACACTTGTTACCCTAAACACTAGTGATCATGAAGCTGTGATTAAATTTTGTGTAGACAAGGGAATTGATCTTGTCGTTGTCGGTCCTGAACAGCCTCTTGTTGAAGGCTTAGTCGACAGTCTAACTTCTGCCTCCATTCCAGCATTTGGGCCGACAGCCGCTGCAGCTCAGCTCGAAGGATCTAAAGGGTTCACTAAAGATATTTGCGCAGAGTATAAGATCCCAACGGCCGCCTATGGACGGTTTGATAACATCGAAGATGCACGGGCATATGTCGTTGCACAAGGGGCACCCATCGTTATAAAAGCTGACGGCCTAGCGGCTGGCAAAGGGGTGATCCTCGCTGATTCATTAGACGAAGCTCTGACGGCTCTCGATGATATTTTTGGCGGGGCTTTCGGAGAAGCTGGTGCTGAGGTCGTTGTTGAAGAAATGCTCATAGGGGAAGAAGCAAGCTTCTTTGTTCTCTGCGACGGACAGTCAGTATTGCCGATGATCTCTGCCCAAGACCACAAAGCTGTTGGAGAAGGTGATACGGGACCAAACACAGGCGGAATGGGTGCATACTCCCCCGCTGCCATCATGGATGCTGCTATGGAAAAGCGCGTTCTTGATGAGATTATAACCCCGACCGTTACTGCGATGCGCGACAAAGGCCATCCTTATAAAGGCGTTTTCTTCGCTGGGTTGATGATCACAGCCAAAGGCCCACAACTCATTGAATATAATTGCCGGTTCGGCGATCCAGAGTGTCAGGTTTTAATGACCCGCATGACAAGTGATATCGTCCCTGCCCTTTTGGCGACTGCTAATGGTACCTTATCAGATCACTCGTTCACATGGTCTGATCATGCGGTTATGAATGTAGTCATGTGTGCAAAAGGCTATCCAGGCCCTTATGAAAAAGGCACAGAAATTAAAGGCATTGAGACAGCAGAGGCCGCAACTGGTGCAAAAGTATTTCATGCTGGTACCCGACGACAAGAAGGACAGATAATCGCAACTGGCGGCCGTGTTCTTAATATTGTCTCTCAGGCTAAAACGGTGACTGATGCTCAAAAGCAAGCCTATGAAACTGTCTCTAAAATTGATTGGCCTAATGGATTTACAAGAAATGACATTGGCTGGAGAGCCATTGAGCGAGAAAGCAAGAATTAAGGGAGACAGTTGACGCAGGTTAATTTTGAACTCTAATTAAGGGTTTATATACTTTTAAGCGTTAAAGTTTCCAAAATTTACGGACTTGCTATGGCTTTTGCATCAATCTATGGACTAAAAATTTTCTACCAAGACGAGGGACCGAAAGATCACTCAGACAGGCCGACGCTGCTCTTCATTCATGGCTGGTGTGCCACACATAAGTCCTTCGAAGAACAAGTGAAAGCGTTTAAAAAATCGCACCGATGTCTTGTCGTTGACTTGCCAGGTTTTGGCAAAAGCTCAAAGCCTAAAATTGACTTCACCATGACCATATACGGCGAAGTTTTAAACGGATTTTGCGAAAAACTTAAGCTTAAAAAACCCATCCTTATTGGCCACAGTCTAGGGGCCTTAGTTGCTTTAGAAATGAATTGGCAAGATCAGTCAATTTCTCAGCAACTCATTTTGATTGATTCAGCGCCTATCATAATGATGAAGCAAATTCGCCAAAATATGCGATTAACCTTAGACAACATTCGAGAACGAGGCATTGAATTTCAAATGAAGCAGCTTTGTGATCATTTTTTTCTGATGCCAGATACTGACCCCCATTATAAGGCAGAATTACTGGCTCAATCCAAGCATGCCGACAAACATGCAGCCGAAGCCATTTGGGCTCATATGATTGATTATGATGGAAAGCGCGCTTTTAAATCTGCAAAGGCGCCCATCAGTTATATTTCTGGTACCCGGCAACAAAATAATCGAAAACAGTTAGAACGCTATCAGCCAACAATGAACTGGGCACAGGTAATGCGCGGCAGCCATATTTGTCATCTGACAGAAGCAGGGCAAGTGAATGCCATGATAGCTTCCCTGATATAGAGTGGCGCCATAGCAAGGGTGAATAAAAAAAGGAGCCTCTAGGGCTCCTTTTTTACTCTATTGATTTTCTTGCCTCTTGAGAAAGCTTGGGATTTCCAGCTGATCTCTTGGATCTTTTTTCTTCACTGTTCGATCTTCCGCATCAACCCCGCCCAGAGATTGAGCGTCACCGCCTGGCACTCGCGAAGGTGTTTGAACAGTTGGTTCTTGCGCTTCTTCCCGAAATTCGTTCGCCGGTTGTGAAGACCTAAGGCCTGCAGTCATCATTTTAAACAAACTCTGTTTTGCAGGCTCTGGCTCAGCCTCCACTGTGCCTTCTATTGGTGTGTCTTGAGGAGGCGCTTGCTCTACTCCCTGTTCTTCCTCTGGCATTTCAGTGGTTGTGTTTTCATAGGCTGCTTCCTGAAAAACATTGGCTCTTTGGCCATGGTCAGGTTGCAATACTGCTTTAGGATGTTTGGGCTGCTCTGCAATAAACGCCCCGTCAACTGCGGCTTCGACAGCCTTGGCCTCAAGTTCATCTTGGGCAGATTTTTGCTCTTCCTCTAACCGTTTTTCAACTGCGGTCTCTGGGGAAGGCGCGGAAGGCGCTTCAGCTTCTGATCCCTCAATATCTTCAGCAGCAGGCATATCCTGAACCGCTTCTTTAAGATCTGCTGCCCCTTGAATAACCGCTACCTCATCTTCTTCGCGCACAGGAACAGGCGCAGGCCTGACGCCGCTGCCATCTATGCCTGTCGCAACGACCGATACCCTAAGGCGACCTTCCATATCCATGTTAAAGGCCGAACCGAAGACAATTAACGCATCTGGGTCAACTTGCTCTCTGACCATATTAACTGCCTCATCGACCTCATATAAAGTCATGTCCATGCCGCCAGTCACATTGATAATTACACCGCGTGCTCCGCGTAGATTTGCTTCTTCGAGAAGCTGATTAGAGATCGCATTAGAGGCAGCAACCATAGCACGGTCTTCCCCTTCTGCTTCTCCTGTGCCCATCATGGCTTTACCCATTTCATTCATTACAGTGCGCACATCTGCAAAATCAAGGTTGATCAGGCCATCCATTACCATCAAATCAGTGATGCTCCGAACCCCTGAATGAAGAACATCATCCGCCATTCTAAATGCGTCTGCAAAAGTCGTTTTCGCATCAGCGACATGAAAAAGATTTTGGTTGGGTATCACAATTAATGTATCAACATTTTCTGCCAGCTCTTTCATGCCAGCTTCAGCAACTTTCATCCGTCGGCCGCCCTCGAACTGGAATGGCTTCGTACAAACACCGACTGTTAGGATCCCTTTCTCACGGGCCCGACGTGCGATAACAGGTGCAGCACCAGTTCCTGTGCCCCCGCCCATACCTGCAGTCACAAAAGCCATGTGACATCCCTCAAGCATACTATCTATTGTCTCGATTGTTTCTTCTGCTGCAGCAGCCCCCACCTTGGGCATCGCACCGGCACCAAGGCCTTGAGTAATTTCTACGCCTAACTGAATTCTATTTTCAGATTTGCTGGCAGCTAAGGACTGTGCATCTGTATTTGCCACTATAAAATCCACACCCTGCAAATCAGCAGCAATCATATTATTGACCGCATTGCACCCTGCACCCCCAACACCTATTACTGCAATTTTAGGGGTTAACTCAGTTAACTCTGTATTTTCAAAATCAAACGCCATTGCCCAGCTCCTCTGTCATTTTCAAGGTGATACTTCTTATGCCCAAAACACCCTGAGATTTCATTTACCTGATGCCCTTTACCCAAAGTATAGGGCTGAAAGTATTACCAATTACCTTTCATCCAGGATCCTATTTTACCAAACATCCCATCTCTAGCAGGTTTACGTAAGCGTTTTTTGCGCCCACTATCTGCTGTAACATCAACAGGTTTCAGTTCATTATATACTAAAAGTCCTGCACAGCATGCAAAAATCGGACTTTGAGCAGATATTGGTAGCCCTGCCATTAAGGCTGGAGATGCTATTCGTACATTCTTCCCTAAAATTGACCCTGCCAAATCCTCAAGTCTTTCTGCTTTCGACGCGCCGCCTGTTATTATGACCCGCTTAGCGTGGGATTCCGTAAAGCCTGTTCCATCAAGGTGCTTTTTGACTTCTCTGAGAAGAAACTCATAATGATTCTGCATGAGATACGTTAAATGGCTCCGCGACATGCGTCGCGCATCACTGTCATCCGACTTACCCCCAATAATAGGGACATCTATCTCAACACGATCATCAATTGCGGCTCTAATGACACCGCCCTCAGAGTTTTTGAGACGCTCAGCTTTATCTCTTGGCGTCAATAATTCTCGAGCTATCGTCTCTGTAAGACTATTGCAGCCAATGGGCAAAACCTTCACATCGACAATTGTCCCCTGCATGAATATTGAAACGGTGGTTGTCCCTCCCCCAATATCAATACAGGCAGCGCCCATTTCAATTTCGTCCTCATACAATGTTGAGAGCCCTGAAACATACGGCCCCGCGATCATCCCATCAATGCCGATATTGGCTTTCCGTACGCATAATTCCATATTCCTTAATGGCGCTGCGAGCACGGTGATTAAGTGCATGTTAACACTCAATTTTTTACCATACATACCAATGGGCGCCTTAGGGGCAAAATTGCCATCGATCATATAAAAAGCAGGAAAAGCATGAATAATTTCACGATCTTCATCGATGGTTGCCTTTTGACGTGCCAAAGTCATGACACTTTCAATATCATCCTCAGTGACAACCTGACCATCCACATCAACTTCAACCGTTAAGACTTCGCTTGCTGGATCACCGCAATGCAGCGCAAGCGTGTAAAGATCCAATCGCTCTCCGGCCATTTTTTCTGCTTTTTCAACAGCTTGCCTGATAGATTGCTCTACAGAATCCATATCTGTTATCTGGCCTGCGATGACCCCCTTAGAGGCTGTATTACCAACGCCTATAACTTTATAACTGCCGTCCATTTGCCGTCGCGCTACAAGACAGGCAACCTTGGATGAGCCTACATCCAATACACCCATTAAACCGTCCTGTGCTGCTTTTCTTGCCATAATGTTTAACCTAATTCCCAGTTTATCTTATGAATAAATATTCTCTCGACGCATCATTCTCTTCCCCTTTGGGGTTAATTTCAGAATGACTTTATCACTTCTTAAATCAATCACAGAAATTTCTCGTGACAGCACATCATAGCTTTTCTGTAGCTCAGCAAAATGTGCCATCGCACTCAAAGCTTCTTGCTGATCTGTCGTCTCAGGCAACCGAAGCCGCATGCCATTCATAAAGTGAATGTCCCACCGGCGATTGCCAACATGCACTGCTGATCGTACAAAAGAACTTAGATGCGCTTGGCTCTCAATAATCTTTGAGATTTCAGCAATATTTCTATGGGCATTTTCGCCGACGATCAACAGTAAATCAGTATAAGACTCAAGATTTTTTCTGGTTAAAATAAACCCGGCTTCATCGACCAAAGAAACAACCCCTTCACTTTGCCATAAAGCCATAGGAATGCGTTCTTGAATTTGGATATCAAGCGTGTTTGGATAGCGACGCTTTAAGGCCACTTGTTCAACCCAAGGCAGCTCTTCAATACGTTTTCTGATCGCACCTAAATCCATAGAAACAAGTGGCATGCCTTGGTCGATATCAAGAACAGATTGGATTTGACTTCTCGTGGTTTTGTGATGCCCCGTGATGGCAACATTTTCTAAAACCAGTCCCATATCACGTGTGTAATTAATCCATTCAGTTTTCAGCATGGCTTTATTCATATGAAAGAATAACCCAAGACTGCTCACTGAGAGTATCAGTAACAGAGAGACAAACCTGCGCCCATATTTATAATAAAGCGTTGTCATGGTATCCGCCCTTTTCGCCAATGATTTTTATTTCCCAGTGAAGCTCAACACCAAGCTTTTCAAGCACTGACTCTCTTACTAAGTTCCCGAGATCTTCAATGTCCTTCGCTGAAGCATGCCCATGATTTATTAAGAAATTACAATGTTTTTCCGATACCTGCGCATCCCCAACCCGAGCCCCGCGCATGCCAGCCTCATCAATCAGTTGCCAAGCGCTCCGATCATTCGACACGAGAGGATCAGGGTTTTTAAATGTTGATCCTCCAGTCCGTGTCCCTATGGGTTGGCTATCAGAGCGGGTCGCCATAATCTGAGTCATCTTTTTTTCAATGTCTGCACACTCGTCAATTGTCCCTTTTAAGTTTACACTGGTGATAATCCAATCCTCAGGCAAGCCGCTCGAACGATAAGAAAATTCATACTGTGTCGGATCAATTTCATGAAGTGCGCCCAATCGATCAACAGCTCTCGCGTGGATTAAGCAGTCTCTCAATTCCTGATTATATGCCCCTGCATTCATAAAGACGGCCCCGCCAAGGGTACCTGGAATACCTATCAGAAATTCAAGCCCACCAATGCCGGCCTTCTGTGCTGCTTTGGCAACGTGAGCATCCATCGCTCCGCCGCCTGCCTTGACCAAATCTCCGCGTGCTTCAATATCAGAAAAAGCTCTTCCTAGTCTTATGACAACACCGCGAACTCCAGAATCTCGAACCAATAAGTTGGATCCAACACCTATAACAGTCACAGGAATGTGACTTGGCAATTGCCGTAGAAACCCAGCCAGGTCCTTCTCATCTGTAGGTTCAAATAACAGATCTGCAGGGCCTCCTGTGCGAAACCAGCTCAACCTGAACAGAGGAGCGCCTACTGTTAAGCGTCCTTTTATATTTGTCAGGGATTCCCTAATCTTCTGTCCTGCGTTTGTGCTCATTTCACAAAAACTCATTGTCTTGCTCCTAAGACGATTTCATGCTCTCTAATTTATCAGGAAGATTATGTGCCCATTTCGTAATTGTTCCTGCGCCTAAACAAATGACAGCGTCCCCTTCTGTCGCATAGCGAGAAACTACGTCTGCTAGATCTTCATCTCCTTCAGTGACATCCACTGATTTATGGCCTCGTAGTTTTAATCCTGCAGCTAAGTCATCGCGGCTAAACCCTTCGATAGGAGATTCTCCAGCTTCAAATACAGGAGATACAATCACAGTATCTGCGTCATTGAAACATGTGCAAAACTCTTCAAAAAGGCTTGATAACCGAGAATAGCGGTGAGGTTGCATAACTGCGATCACCTTATGATCAAAGCTTTCCCGGGCTGCATTCAAGACCGCTGCTATCTCTACAGGGTGATGGCCATAGTCATCAATAACCGTTATGCCGCCCCCTATGCCTGCATGGGTGAAGCGCCTTTTCACCCCTGCAAAATTAGCAAAGGCTTCTCTCAGCGTTTCATCATCGCTATCCATTTCCAGGCCAACAGCAATTGCTGCCAGAGCATTTTGTACATTATGGAGCCCAGGCATGGGTAAGTGTATCCGAGAGATCTCTCTCGATCTGCGATCTTTTGTTTCTTCAAGGGCAACATCAAAAGTGACCCCGCCGCGCTCTGGTGTTATATTAATCGCACGCACCGCAGCTTGAGGGCTTGTCCCATAGGATATAACGCGTCGATTTTGAATTTCCGGCATAAGGCGTTGCACTTCGGGATGATCAATACAGAGGACCGCAGCTCCATAAAAAGGGACACGATCAAGGAAGGCTTTGAATGCTTCTTTCTCTGCTTCAAAGGTGCCATAAAAATCCAAATGTTCAGGATCCATATTGGTCACGACTGCAACTGTTGCCGGCAATTTGACAAAAGTTCCATCACTTTCATCAGCCTCAACAACCATCCAGTCCCCTTCCCCCATTCGTGCATTGGTTCCATAAGCATTAATAATGCCACCATTGATCACTGTAGGGTCAACGCCTGCCGCTTCTAAAACAGTTGCAACCATACTGGTTGTCGTCGTTTTTCCGTGGGTCCCTGCCACAGAGACAGTCCATTTAAGCCGCATCAATTCCGCAAGCATTTCTGCTCGACGCACCACTGGCAGCCCCCTCTCTCTGGCCGCCTTTAGTTCAGGGTTATTGTCCTTAATAGCTGTGGAAACCACTACAACATCAGCCATCTCAATATTGGCTGGGGTTTGCCCTACAAAGACTTTAATACCCAGCTCTTGAAGCCTAACAACATTCGGCCCTGCAGCGACATCAGATCCTTGGATTGTATAGCCAAGATTAAACATCACTTCGGCAATACCAGACATGCCGATACCGCCGATTCCAATGAAGTGCACCACACCAATTTTAAAAGGAACTTCTTTCATGATCTTTTACATACTTTCTCAATCAAATCCGCTAGTACTAGAGCACTGTGTTCAGAACCGCATGATTGGGCTGCTTTGGACATCGCCTGCAATCTCTTCGATCCATCAGACAGAAGCTGCGTGATATTTTCTTTAACGCTCTCCACGGTAAACTCTTCCTCTCTGAAGACGACCGCAGCGCCTGCCTCTGATAAGACTGCAGCATTGGTTGTCTGATGATCATCCATAGCAATTTTTAATGGGACTAAAAAACTTGGTAGGCCTAGAACAGATATTTCAGCCAACGAGGAGGCGCCGGCCCGCGATATCACCAACTGACTAGTTGCCATACGTTGAGGAATATCAACAAAATATGATTCAACTGTCGCAGAAACCCCTGCTTGTTCATAGATGTTAGAAACCAATTCTATATCTTCGACGCGGGCTTGATGAACTACCTTCAGACGTTTACGGTCAGCTTCAACTAGAGCGGCAATCGCGTTTGGCACGACTTTAGACAAAATGTGAGCGCCTTGTGATCCCCCCATGATTAGAACATTAAATGTCTCACCACTTCTTGGCAGCGAATAGCCATGGGAAAGACTATCCAGCACCTGTTTTCTGACAGGATTCCCTGTGACAAAATACTCCACATTTTCAGGTATGCGCCAGGTATTTTCATAGGCCAGCGCTATGGCCTCAGAAGATTTTGCCATCAATCTATTTACCCGACCAAGAACTGTGTTTTGCTCATGCAAAATATAAGGAATACCACAACTTTTTGCTGCCACAACTGTTGGCATTGAGGGATAGCCTCCAAACCCAATCACAACATCAGCTTTCACTTTTTTCAAAAATTGCCGACAGGCGATTGTATCCCGAGCGAGAGAAAAAGCGCCTTTAACCTTCCCAAGAAGTCCTGCACTCATACCGTTTGTTTTCAAAACAGTCCGCTCATAATTATCCATAATCGCAGGATAGGCATCCCCCCTAGGATCCGTCACTAATATCAGATTGTGCCCTCGTGCGCTTAAGGCATCAGCGACAGCTTCTGCAGGTATCATATGACCGCCTGTACCGCCAGCAGCGAGAACAATTGTCAACCGGTTCTTAGAATGAGCGCCCATCTTAATATCCTCGATCCAACTGATATGTTTGCCGGCCCCAGCCCCGCTTCTCTTCTTGCACTGTCAGATGCCGATTTCTTCTTGAAAAGGCTAGAATGACACCCATGCCAGCCGCTAGGGCGAGCATACTAGAGCCACCGTAAGACACGAAAGGCAGAGTCATTCCCTTAGAGGGAATAAGATTGAGATTTACGGCAATATTAATTGAAGACTGCAAAGCAAATTGCATCACAAGACCAGAGAGAGCAAGCATTTTGAAAGGATCCTCTTCCTGCCTTAAATGTGCAAAAACACGAAGCACTATCCCAGAGATTAGAAGAAGAAGAACTATACAAGCCAAGGCGCCAAATTCTTCGCCCATGACGGCAAAAATATAGTCTGTATGAGCATCGGGCAAATTCATCTTCACAGTGCCTTCGCCAGGCCCTTTACCAATGAGCCCACCCTCTTTAAAAGCTTCTAAAGCTCTGTGTGTTTGATAATTGTCTCCAGACGTAGGATCCACAAATTTATCAATTCTTTTTGTCACATGCGGCACAAAGATATAACCAATCACCAGTGCCGATATACCAGCCAGCGCTGCAGTAGCAACCCACGCCAGCGACAGGCCTGCAATGATTAACTGACCAAGAAAAACGAGGCCGATCAGAAAGGTCTGACCAAAATCTGGTTGCATAATCAAGAGAGCTGCAACGGTGAGATACAAGAAAGTAGCCAAACGTTTTGCAGGCATCGCTTGGTCCGTAAACTTTGAAGAAAGCAACCAAGCAGTACAAATAAAGAAAACTGGTTTTAAAAACTCTGATGGCTGCAAACTAAACCCAGCGACCCGAAGCCAGCGTGTTGACCCTTTAATTTCAGGCCCTATCAACAGTGTAATAACAATTAAACCAATACAAAGTGGAAGGGCAATAATCGCCAACCTTCGAATCATCTTAACACTCATCATAGAGACGATAATTGTGACGAGAAGCCCTAGCGACAAAAAGACAATCTGGCGGGTCGCAAAATGAAAACTGGTAAACCCAATATTTTCAGCAACCGACGTCGAGGCACTAAAAGTAAGCCAGACGCCAATGCCTGACAACATTAGAATGAGTACAAGGATCCACCGATCTACCTCAAACCACCAACGAGAAACAACGCTATTATCGGCGCGAGAAAAAGAAATCATGATGCATACTCCTCTTTCAAGGCATGAAACGTTGATTTAAAAGAAGCACCGCGTTCTTCAAAATCTTTAAATTGATCAAAAGCACTACAGGCTGGTGATAACAAAATAACATCCCCGTTATCCGCCTGTTCAAACGCAGCCCTTAGGGCTTGATCAAGTGACTCTTGATTTGAAACCGGAAAAAGGTCATCGAATTCCCCAACAAAGAACGACGCAGCTTCACCAATGAAATAGCCCGCTTTAAGGTGGGAAAAAGGAACAGAAGAGAGAGTTAACTCTTCATCCTTTGTGCGCCCTCCTGCAATCCAGTGAATATTTTTAAAACTTTCTAGAGCCTTCAGCGCAGAAACAAGATTTGTGGCTTTGCTATCATTAATAAAACTGATGCCGTTTATTTTGCCAACGAATTCTTGGCGATGTGAAAGGCCCGCAAAAGTTCTGAAGCTGACTAATATTTGCTCTGGTCGAATACCAAGTTCAAGTCCAATAGCATAGGCAGTCGCCATGTTTTGCCAGTTGTGGTGACCCTTTAACATCTGACATTTTGAGACTGACCCCACCACACATGGGCGGTTATTTTTCACCTCAAATAATATCTCATCAAGAATTCTGATCCCGTCTTTCATTTCTTTTTCTTCAACTGTAATCGTCTTCAACCGGCCGTCTTTATCGCCCACTGTAACAGCCAAACTCTGAGAGTAGGAATCATCCAGTGACATCACAGCAAGCCCGTCAGAATGCAATAACTCAAACAACCTTGCCTTTGCGAGAACATACCCACTCATATCACCGTGGCGATCAAGATGATCAGGGGTGATATTCAATAAAACTGCTATATCCGGCTTGAAATGGTGAGTTAGATCAATCTGATAAGAAGACATTTCCAAAACATAAACACCACCTTTTTCCAAGGCCGGAAGGGAAAGTACCCCCGTCCCTATATTGCCGCCCATCGCCACAGGCATGCCTGCCTCCCTGATCATGTGGGTAACAAGGGCTGTTGTGGTTGATTTGCCATTAGTGCCTGTAATGGCAACTGTTTTATGAGCAGACAAGGTCGCTTGTCCTGCGGCAAACAAATCAAAATCACCCATAATGGGCACACCTGCTCGTTTAGCTTTTTCAACAAGAGCGTGGGGCTTTGGGTGTGTGAGAGGCACACCCGGTGCCAACATCAAATAATCCAGAACTTTAAAATCAAGTGCATAAAGGTTGTGAGCAACAGAGCCAACTTCTGCACACCGAGCAGAATCATCATCCCAGGCGAAGACTTTTGCCCCAGCTGCACGTAAGGCATTTACGGCTGTAATTCCAGTCCGAGCCAGACCAAATACTGCAACGTTTTTTCCCTCATATGTTACTGGAACGATCATAGAAACCCTGCCTTATCTTAGCTTAAGGCTAGCAAGGCCCACCAAGGCCAAAATCAAAGAAATAATCCAAAATCGTATAACAATTGTCGGCTCGGCCCACCCTTTTTGCTCAAAATGATGGTGTATTGGCGCCATTCTAAAGACCCTCTTGCCCGTAAGTTTAAAGGAGAGCACTTGTACAATCACAGAGACTGTTTCAAGGACAAAAATTCCACCGATTACAGCTAAAATAATCTCATGCTTTGTCACCGCGGCGATAGAACCAAGTGCACCGCCAAGAGCAAGCGAGCCTGTATCTCCCATGAATACCATGGCGGGCGGGGCATTGAACCAAAGAAACCCTAAACAAGCACCAATAAGTGCCCCACAAAAAACAGCGAGTTCCCCAGAGCCTGCCACATATGGCACCCCAAGATAGCCGCTTAAAACAGTATTACCAACAATGTAGGCAATCAGACCAAAAGCCGAAGCCGCAATTACAACTGGCATCGTTGCTAATCCGTCTAGACCATCTGTTAAATTTACAGAATTGGCCGCACCGACAACCACCAACATAATGAAGGGAATATAAAGAATTGGCAGCATGGAAAGGGTAAAGTCTTTTAGACCCGGCACTCCAATAGAAGGATCCGATAATTCCATCAAGGCATAACCAGCTAAACCAGCAATCGCACATTCGATGACAAATTTCACTTTACCTGACAACCCTTCAGACGTTTGTTTTGTTACTTTTTTATAGTCGTCGTAGAAACCAATGGCTCCGAAGGATAAGGTGACGCTAAGAACAATCCAGACATAGGGATTTGAGATATCTGCCCAAAGCAGTGTAGAGACAGAAAGTGCCAATAAAATCATAAAACCGCCCATTGTGGGTGTGCCGGCTTTATTGATAATGTGACTTTCAGGGCCGTCCGCACGAATAGGCTGGCCCTTTTTCTGCTTACTTCTGAGCGCGCGAATAATTTTAGGCCCGAAAATAAAACAAATTACGAGTGCCGTCAGAACAGCCCCACCTGTACGAAACGTTAGATAACGAAACAGGTTAAAAATGCCCTCCTGATCCGCTAAAAAATAATATAACATATGCCCTTCTCCAGATCTGCTTGTCCACAGATTTTGTGTTATGTGTGTTACCCTTTTTTAAGCGCCTTGCCCAAGCGCTGTTGTGTGCCCTTCATAGCGAGAAAGTTTAATAAGGTCATCAACTACTCTTGTTAAATGTGTTGAATTTGAGCCCTTAACGTAAATTAGCTCATTCCCGCTTAATTTGGTTTGTAAAACATCAGATATTTCTGCAACATTTTTACAGCTAATTGTCTCTATTCCTGCCTCTTTTGAAGCTTTTGGCATATAATCCCCAACGGTTAACGCCAGATCAAACCCTGTCTGCTTTAAATAGGGGACAAGGGCCAAATGTTCTGCTTCTTCATTCCGACCAAGTTCAGCCATATCCCCAAGAACAGCGATGGATTTTTGCGTCGTTTCCTTTGTGAGACGGGCAAACCTGCCAAGTGCAGCCCTCATTGATAAAGGGTTAGCATTATAGCTATCGTCTTGCAGGGTCACTGTGCCGTTTTCAAACATCAGTTCATGCAATCGACCCCTGCCCTTTTCAGGTACAAGAGAAGCCAGCGAAAGTGCAGCCTCAGCAATATCCCCTTTTACAGCATTAACTGCTGTGAGTATCATCATCGCATTAAGGATCCACTCTGGCCCCGGTTGATTAACCTTAAAGGTAATGAGTCTATCTGCAAGACCTATGGAGAGGCACGAACAGGTTGCCTGCTCATATACTTTAACGGGCCTTACATCGCATTGATCATCAAACCCAACCTTAATAACTTTCAGATCATGCGCTTTTGCAAGCGTGCATAAAAGGTCGCTGTAGGCATGCTGCATACCTATGATTGCGGTCCCGCCTGCTGACATCCCTTTAAAAATAGAAGCCTTCTCACGCGCAATCGCCTCACGATCCTCAAAGGCTTTTAAATGGGCTGCACCAATTGTGGTAATAATACAGACATCGGGCTTAATTAACTGAGCTAGCGGTTCAATCTCACCTTGTGCTGACATACCGACTTCAAAAACCCCGTACTCTGACTGAGCATGCATACGGGCAAGCGACACGGGCACACCCACATGATTATTAAAGCTTTTGATACTTGAATGCGCCTCTCCAGCTCTTGCTAGAGCTGCTCTCAGAGCTTGCACAACACTTGTTTTTCCTGCACTTCCTGTTACAGCAATACAGCGAGCCGACGCTCGAGCGCGAGCTGCGTGAGCCAGTCTATTCAAAGCAACGCCCGTATCTTCAACAAAGATTAAACGCTCGTCTGATTGTTCAAGATCACTTGGAAGCCTACTCACAATGGCTGCATGTGCGCCACTTTCAAAAGCATTTGAAACAAAATTATGTCCATCTGTTTCACACCCTGACAGGGCAACAAATAAATCACCCGGCACTATAGATCGGCTATCAATCTGAACCCCAGTACAGGCCTTAAAATCCTGCACGGGCATACCGAGAGACTGTGATATTTCCAAAGCTGTCCAAACAGGATCAAACATCACTTATTGCAGCTCCTTTACAGCTAAGAGTTCTTTTGCCGTATGGATATCTGAAAAGGCTATCTTTTCATCACCGATGATTTGCCCTTCTTCATGCCCTTTTCCGGCCAGAATCAAGATGTCACCATCATTCAAGGCTTCTACTGCCTGGTGAATAGCCTCCCCACGATCGCTTATTTCCTGAGCCTTGCCACACCCCTTCATAACTTGCTTTCGAATGGCCGCAGCATCCTCATGACGCGGATTGTCGTCCGTCACATAAATTCTATTTGCAAGCTTCCCTGCAATCTCACCCATAATAGGGCGCTTTCCTGCATCTCGGTCACCGCCGCACCCAAACAAGACATCTAGCGAATTGGTTGCATGCTTTGACGCGGCCTCAAGAACTGTCTTTAATCCATCGGGGGTATGAGCAAAATCGACATAAACAGCACCGCCTTTTGCTGTTTCTCCGATATATTGCATCCGACCACACACTCCTCTTAAACTTTCCATGGATTTCAAACATTGCCGAACTCCAATATCTGCAGTTGAGGCTAGCAATGCTGCAGCTAAGGCGTTCTCCGCCTGAAAAGATCCCATGAGGGGAATGCGGTAATCCTCTTCGTGAGCCTGGTATTTAATGCGAGCAACCAGCCCGCTTGCATGCGGAGTGACAGCGAGGATTTGAGCATCAGATCCCTCTGCATAACCAAGGGTCAGCAAAGCTCGCCCGTCGTTTTTCATCTTCTCAGCTAAGGATTGACCGTGGGGACTATCAATATTGATGACCGCCGTCGCCTCTTCAGTCATAACTTCCGTGAATAAGCGCTCTTTTGCTTTAAAATATGCCATCTCATTCGCATGATAATCTAGATGATCTCGAGTTAAATTAGTAAAAGCTGCAGCTTGAATGTGCACCCCCTCTAACCGCCTTTGATCTAAACCATGAGACGATGCTTCTAGGGCACAGTGCGTCACACCAGAAACAGCTAATTGTTTCAGCGACTGGTGTAAAAGCATAGGGTCTGGGGTAGTTAAACCACCTTGAGTTTGAATGAGGTCTGACCGAACACCAAGAGTTCCCAAACTGCCCGAAATTAGGCCATGCCGCTTCCAGATTTGCCGTGTAAAGTCAGCAACTGATGTTTTTCCATTCGTTCCCGTTACTGCAACAAGAAAATCTGGTACTGGGCTGTAATAGCGTGCTGCAACCCGCGCGTAATCAGCCCTTGGGTCATCACTCTCTATCAACTGCACAGGACACCCTTCCGGTAATTTGGCCCCACGAGTTGTTAGGATTGTTGACGCTCCGGCCGCTATAGCTTGAGGAATAAAATCACGCCCATCAAAAGAGACCCCAGGAAGGGCAAAAAACATAAAATCAGCCTTAACCTGACGACTGTCTGCGGTTACACCTCGCACTGAACAATCCTTCAGCGGAGCTGTAATCGAAAGTAGGTCGCTTAAGCGTGTCACTATTATTTACCCTCTTTCTCAATCAAGTATGATAGGCGTTGATAAGGAGAGACATCTTCCTTCATCGGCGCCACATTCAATATTGGTGCAATGCGCCGAACCACGTGCTGTACCACCGGCGCGGCTGCCATCCCCCCTGAGTTCAGATACCCCTTAGGCTCATCTAAAAGGACAAATACGACATATTTGGGGTCATCAATCGGAAAAGCAGCGACAAATGAAGACACTGTATGTTTTCGACTATACTGGCCCTTTATGACTTTTCGAGCCGTGCCCGTCTTTCCAGCGACGCGATATCCTTTAGCATTAGCGTTTTTCCCAGTCCCAGTCTTTACAGTCAACCGCATAAGCTGACGCATCTTTTCACTTGTTTCACGACTAATTACGCGCTTCCCTGCTACAAATTCAGATGTCTTCAACAGTGTGGGTTGATGCAGAACACCCCCATTAATCATTGCGGAAATACTACCAACCAAATGCAGAGGCGATAGAGAAATTCCATGACCATATGAGACCGTCGCCCGTGTCGCATCCGACCATCGCTGAGGCAAGAGAGGCCGAGACACTTCTGTTAATTCCAAAGATGCACGATCCAAAAGGCCAAGCTTATCTAAAAAAGCTTTTTGCTTATCAGACCCTATAAGATCAGCAATCTTAGACGTGCCAATATTTGAAGAATAAATAAAGACTTCTGGAACAGAGAGAACCCGCGCCTTAGGATGATCATCATTAATTGTGAAACCATCAACACGAATAGGCTTGGTCGCATCAAATCTGTCATTCATCGAGATCAACCCATCTTCAAAAGCCGCCGCAAAAGTGAAGGTTTTCATTGTCGAGCCGAGCTCATATAAGCTTTTCGTCGCCCGATTTCTACGCTCTTCGCCCGTTGCTTTACTCCCAACGTTTGGATCGTAATCTGGCAATGAAGCCAAGGCTAACATTTCGCCTGTTGAAACATCCATGATCAACCCAGCAGCCCCAAGGGCCCTGAAAGCATTCTTAGCCTCAGAGAGTTCGTTCGTTAAAGCATGCTGAACATTCATATCGATAGAAAGTTTCACGGACGATTCGTCATCTACCTTCCCATTTGACAGACGTTCATTCATGAAGTGTTCTATGCCCGCGAGGCCGTCACCATCCACGTTGACAAATCCCAGAACGTGAGCCCCGAGACGACCTTGCGGGTAAATGCGCTCTTCCCTACTATCCAGACGGAGAGCCGGGTTGCCCAGCGCATTGATTGCGTATGCTTGTTTTGGTGTTAATTTTTGATGAAGACGTATAAAGCCCGCTTTCCTTGAAAGCTTCTGCCTTAGACGGGCCAGATCCATCTCTGGTATAATCGCAACGACTTGCTCAGCCAATAGATCTGGGTCTTTCACTTTTGAGCGATTAACGCCTAAACTTTGCACCTCCAGAGAAGTTGCTAAAATTTCACCATTTCGATCTAAAATATCTTTACGGGAGAATTTCTTCTCTGCAACAATTGGCCCAGCCTCAGCAACAATAGGAGCAATCGGCTTTGGCGCTTGAAATCCTTTTTCTGATCCAAGATATAAAAGCTTCCCAGCAAAAACAGCATTCAACGCAACGAACCCTGCCATCAAAAAACTTACCCGCGAGCGTGCCGCCATAAGTGAAGATTTCTGACTCCCATCAAGGCCACCATCCACGCGCCCTTCCGAGACTCCCTCTCCTAACACAGGCTTCGCTGGATCAACAAGTGAGCGGTTAAAAGTTTCTGTCGTCACAACCCGCTCCTTTGCCGTTTATTTCGGTACCGTTTCTGGATCACAGGCACACCTTCATCTCTGATGGACACCCCTTCTGTGCGGAAGGGCACATCGGAAATAGACGTTAAAATCTGCTCTGGCTTGGGAGGCATCATAGCCAAATATTGTAGAGACATATCCTGAAGCTTCATCGGAGATGTCAAATAAGCAATTTCTGTTTTCAGGACATGAACTGCCTGACGATCCGCCTCAATTTGCTGAACCATTTTCTCAAGCTCATCGGTCTTTGCATTCACTTCAAAGCGGATATAAACTACCGCCACACCCGCTAAAATAGCTAAAATCACAACAAAGGTGGCCACTAGACTACGCATCACCCCCTCCAGTAGAAGCACATAAAGCCTCTGTACGGACTGCATAGCGCAGGCGTGCCGATCGTGACCTTGGATTTGACGCTTCCTCCTCAGCTGTAGGCTTCAACCCACTAGATTTTATCACTTTAAAAGTCGGCTGTTCAGAGCGATCCACATGCGGCATGTGACGAGATCCACTAGGTACCCGCCCTGCTTTTTCTGCAATATACTGCTTAACAATGCGATCTTCTAATGAATGGAAGCTGACAACAACTAAGCGCCCTCCCGGATTCAACAGCCTTTCTGCTGCTGCCAATCCACGGCGCAGTTCGCCCAACTCATCATTCACATAAATTCTAAGCGCCTGAAAACTTCGTGTAGCAGGATGAATGAGCTTCTTCCCCTTTACCCGCCTAAAGCCAACAGCCCCTGCAATAATGTCTGCCAAACGTAGCGTTGTTTCTATGGGCCCCTCATCACTCTCACGCGAACGCACGATGGCTGCAGCTATCTTTCGCGATTTCTTCTCTTCACCAAAGTCATAGAGAATATTCGCCAACTCATCCGCTTCCAACGTATTCACGATGTCCGCAGCAGACTGACCAGATTGTCCCATGCGCATATCTAGCGGGCCGTCGCTACGAAAAGAAAACCCGCGCTCCGCCTCATCAAGTTGATAGCTAGACACTCCGATATCAAGAACAATACCATCCACCTTCTCAACACCCACATGAGCGAGAAGATCCTGCATATCACCAAAACATCCATTCAGAATTTCAAATCGACTTCCAAAAGCCTCTTTTAATGCCTTCGCACGCAGGATAGCGTCAGGATCCCGGTCAACACCAAACACCTGACACTCAGCCCCCTTTAACAAAGCTCGAGTGTAACCACCCGCTCCAAAGGTTCCGTCAACAATCACATCACCGCATTGAGGCGCCATTGTCGCTAACACTTCATCAATCATCACAGGTTTATGAACTGGATCATTCAATTGAGAGAGAGGGGTCACTGCTGCACTCATGCATCCCCCCCGCCGAACAGGTCATTCATTGTGACGGATTGCTTTCGCGCAGGCAGGCCGTTCAAGACCTCTAGCGCTTCAGAAGCATCGCTGTCATGAGCTTTCGCAAAACTCTCAGCAGACCAAATCTCAAAGAAATCACCGCCGCCTGAGTAAACCAACTGCTTATCAATTCCTAACTGAGATCGAATGGCTTGAGGGATGACAATCCGCCCATCCGCATCCACACTTAATCTTTTAGACTTAGAGACAACTTCCCGCCGGAAAATCTTCATTTGCCGCGAAAAAGGGCCGTGCTCTTCAGCAACGCGGTCGAATAAATTTTTGAGATATTCAATATCAGATCCGATGTAACAATTATCTTCCAGGGATTTAAAGACAACAATACCGAAAAATTCAGATCCTTCGAGTTCAGAGCGATAGGGCGCAGGAAGACTCGTCCTCCCCTTGCTATCAATTTTACCAATCACCTCTTCTACGAAGAATGCCATTGTTCCGAACCCCTGTTAATTCCCATGCTTACACTTTGAATTTCACCCCAAACCTCTCAAGGCTCCTCAGACGGAAAAACTAATGTGCAACCGACTCCGGGCGCTACCCAGACAACTATGGTATACTACGGATATATTCTGGTAGCAAATGGTATTTTATGGAACTTTTTGGGCAAATTTAGAATCACTTCGGCAATACCCTCAGAAAATTATTAAATTCCAAATCGTTAAAGACCGTTATACGAGCATTTTTCAAAATGAATATTTCTCTTTCATCCCTTCAAAAAAGAATTCCCAAAGAAACCGTAAAAAACCTAGAAAAACCGCCGCATCGTCCTGAAAAAATCGCCCATAAACCGACTTTAATCATGCCGCCCTTCTCCCTCCGTTACTCTCTGCCGAATACACCTAAGGGACTGTTTTAATTACATAATAAATAGCCCTCATCCCCACCGTCAGTGGCGCAACAAGGGCACAGAATTCAGTATTGATTTTGTGTCAGAAATACAACACCTCTCAACAATGTTGTTGCGATGCAATGTAACCGTCTTATTCTATTAACAAAAGTTTAAAAATTACGCTATAAGACCGTGTCTTGATACATTCTAAGGGGGTATTTCAGATCATTGGCCCGGTGTATCAGCAATTAATTTACAGGCGTTATCGTGACGTCACTCATTAAATTCTTGGAGCTCAGGAAATGAAATCTCAATTTAAAACTATGCTATGCGGTGGTGTTGCTCTCGCAGCAATTTCACTAGCTAGTCCTGTCTATGCGCAAGAAACAACATCAAACATCCGGGCAAGCATTTCTAATGCAGACGGTGTTGCTGTTTCTGGGGCGAAAGTAACAATTACAAATACTGCGACAGGCATAACAAGAACTGTGAATGCAAACAGTTCTGGTTCTATCTTCCTTAAAAATCTACCTGTTGGTGGTCCCTACACAATCGCTGTTGTTTCTGAAAGCGGCCGTATCGAAAAGGTAGAGAACATCTATCTTCA
The DNA here is from genome assembly GCF_031598375.1 of Temperatibacter marinus. NCBI lineage: Bacteria > Pseudomonadati > Pseudomonadota > Alphaproteobacteria > Kordiimonadales > Temperatibacteraceae > Temperatibacter > Temperatibacter marinus. The sequence goes on along the minus strand of NZ_CP123872.1, from coordinate 1,894,846 downwards.
ACTTGGTTCGACATATAGCGCAAACATCTCACTTTCAAACAATGCTGATGTTTCCATGGAAGAAATCGTTATTACTGCAGAGCGTCTTTCGGCTGCAAATGTTGCACAGGGGCCAAATTCAGTCTTCGATCTTAGTGATCTTGAAGGCGCACCAGCAATTAACCGCGATATTAAAGACATTATCCGTCTTGACCCTCGCGTTTATATTGACGAGTCAAACAGTGACGCTATTCAGTGTGCGGGCGCAAACCCACGCTTTAACTCACTAACAGTTGACGGTGTTGGCTTGAATGATAACTTTGGGTTGAACTCAAACGGCTACCCAACAGAGCGTATCCCTTTCCCGTTTAGTGGTATCCAGCAGGTTGCTGTTGAAATGGCGCCTTTCAATGTAGAGTATGGTTCTTTCACATCTTGTAACGTTAACGCTGTTACAAAATCTGGAACAAATACTCTTAAAGGCTCTGCCTTCTTCGATTACACAGGAGATAGCTACAGAGGTAACTCACTCGAAGGTGATCAGTTTGATAACGGTGACTATTCTGAGAAACGTTACGGCGCAACTTTTGGTGGCCCAATCATTAAAGACAAGCTTTTCTTCTTTGCTGCTTATGAAAAACTAGAAGGCGCGCAACTTTTTGACCGTGGTGTTGAAGGCTCTGGCGCTGCTCGTGAAGTTCAAGGTGTTACACAAAGCCAGCTTGATCGTATCGTCACAGCTTCTCGTGATCTTTATGGTTTTGATGCAGGTTCATTGCCATCATCTCTTCCCTTCACAGACGAGAAATTCCTAGCGAAGATCGACTGGAACATCAATGACCAGCATCGTTTCTCATTCACTTTCAACTATAATGACGGCTTCTCGATCTCACAATCTGATAACGACGACAACGAGCTAGAGCTTTCTAATCACTATTATGAGCGCGGCGCGAAGCTTCTTTCATACACGGGTCATTTGGTTTCTGATTGGACAGATAATTTTTCTACAGACATCCGTCTTTCTCATGCTGACCTTGACAACCGCCAGAATTCTTTGATTGGTTCTGACGTTGGTGAAGCGCGCATCGAAACGTCACGTGGTACCTATGTCTATGTCGGAGGTGACGATAGTCGTCAGTCTAACGATCTTGCATATACAACATGGAATTTCAAAGCCGCAGGAACGTACCAGCTTGATGATCATGCCATCACATTTGGTTATGAGCGTTTCAGCACAGACATTTTCAACCTTTTCCTTCAGCACTCAAATGGTGAATACCGTTTCAACAGCGTAGAAGATTATGAAAATGGTACACCGTCACGCGTTTATTATGGTAATGCTTCTACTCTTAACCCAAATGATGCTGCGGCTGACTGGGGTTATGCAATCAATACAATCTACCTTCAGGATGAGTTCTCTCTTCCAGATTCAAACCTAAACATCACTGCTGGTGTTCGGTATGATTGGTATGATAATGCAGATATTCCAAGAGAAAATGCGAACTTCGTTGCCCGTAACGGATTCTCAAACTCTGCTAACTTTGATGGCCGAGGTATCTTCTTGCCGCGTATTGGCTTTAACTGGGACGCGACTGATCGTATGAGTGTTCATGGTGGCATCGGTCTATTCTCTGGTGGTAACCCTAACGTTTGGTTGTCTAACAACTATTCAAACGATGGTGTTTCTAACATTCAGATTCAGCTCCGCGATTTTGACGATGATCCAAACTTCACATTGTTTGACGATCCTACAGCAAATGGTGGATTGCCTATCTCTGACGTTCCTGCACGCGCACAAGACCTTGTAGCAGCTGGTTCTTCAAACACAGGTGTGAACGCAATTGATCCTGATTTCAAAATTCCAACACAGCTCAAGTTTGCTTTGGGTACAACAATTGATTTTGATGCAGGCATGTTTGGTGATGACTATCGTTTCGGCTTTGATTTCCTTTATTCAAAGACACGCAATGCTGCAACAATCATCGATTCAACTCTTGAGCAAATCGGAACAGCCCCAGATGGTCGCCCTCTTTACTTCTCAGTGAACCGTGCTGATGCGGATTGTGCTGCGGACGTTGGAAGCAACCCATTTGGATGTAACCGTTGGTTCAATAGTGACTACATCTTGACAAACTCTGAAGACAGCGGTCGTCATTATGTCTTGTCTGGTTACTTAAGAAAATCACATGACAATGGTATCGACTGGTCTTTAGGCTATGCTTACACAGACGCGACAGATGCTAACCCAATGACAAGTGCTGTTGCCTTCTCTAACTTCTCTGGTGTTACAGCCTCTGATCGTAACAATCTTTCAGCTGCGACATCAAACTGGGAAATCAAACACCGCTTTACAGGGAAATTCTCTTGGGCGAAGGACTTTTGGGATGACAACACAACGCGCCTAACAGTCTTTGCAAGTGTTCAGTCTGGCCGTCCATATGGCTTCACATTCCTTGACGGCGGCGGAGCATTTAATGGCTCATTCGACGAATTTGGTGATGGTGTTGACCGCGGAAGCCTTCTTTATGTTCCAACAGGTGTGAACGATCCACTGGTTAATTTTGGACCAGATTTCAACACAACAACATTCTTTGCTTTCCTAGAAAATCAAGGACTGATGGAATATGCGGGTCAAATCCTACCACGTAACGTGAATACATCGCGTTGGTGGGGCAAGGTTGATCTTAAGTTCGAACAAGAACTTCCTACAATTGTTGAAGGCCACAAGCTTTCTGCATTTATGGTTATCGAAAACTTTACTAACCTATTGAATGATGACTGGGGTGTTCAGTATCACGGTGGGTACTTCGGTAACACTTCAATTGTGGATGCTCGTATCGATACAACAAATAACGTATATAACTTTAATGAGTTTGTACGCCGCGATCCACAGAGCCGTCGCTCTGGCCCATCACTTTGGGAAATTCGCTTTGGTGTTCGTTACAAGTTCTAAGCTTGTGACACTTTAAAAAATTGAAGCCCCTCGCTTTTGCTGGGGGCTTTTTTTTGAGTATAAAAAAGAAAAAGGGCAGATGGCCTATAAGCCGGGTTCTGTTCCAGTCGGGCCAATCCCAACCTTCGATGACCATTCCTCTAGGCGGACTGTTACCAGCACGCTCAAGCAGCCACCCGAACTATAGTGCACAAACTCACCAGCAGATCAAAGTCTGCGTCGTTCCTATTGGCTTTGCTCCGGGTGGGGTTTACCATGCGGCCGCTGTTGCCAGAAGCCCGGTGCGCTCTTACCGCACCCTTTCAGCCTTACCGATACGTATACCGGCGGTATCCTTTCTGTGGCACTTTCCCTAAGGTCGCCCTCGCTGGCCATTAACCAGCACCCTGTCTGTGTGGAGCCCGGACTTTCCTTCCCCGCTTTAACACGGCGGCAGTCATCCAGCCATCTGCATGCTCTCTATGACTCTTTTCCTATGGATAGGTCAAGATTTATCTTGATTTCGCCCTATTTATACGGCAGGTTCAGCCCATCAATTACGAAGGATATCAAAGATGAAAAAACTACTTCTTATCAGCTCTGCCTTTTTCGCTCTCACAGCCTGTGGTGGCCGCGGAGATGATATTGTCTTTGATAAAGTGTTGGGCCCTGAAACCCAAATACAGCTAAAATCCTTACCAAAAGACTTACGCGGCGACCAGAATGGTGAGAATCTTTCAGGCCAGCAGTTGAAAGCCCCAGAATTAGAAAAAGACGGTAAATAAACCGTCTTAATAAATCTATTCCCCGTCTTTCTTGTTAGACTTCAGGTTTAATCTCAAAATAGGCTGGGCACATACCTTTAGCTTCGTCCACGTCCACTTCAGTGACTTCCGCTTCTTCGGGACCCTCTTCATACAATTCAAGAAGGGTATCAACATCAAGGCTGCGACCATAAAGCAGGCTTTCGATCATGCCGCTCTTTCTATTTCTGACCCAGCCATGGAGACCCAATTTGTCCGCCTCTTTTTTAGCCCATTCACGGTATCCAACACCCTGGACTTTGCCAGAGATCCATACTCTTACTGATTTATTCATAGGTTATCCCTTCCAACCTTAATAGCCTCTTGTGATCGGTTAATCACTCATATCATAAAGAAGGCTAATAAAGTCTTAAAGGTCAATCAAGCCAATTACTCAAATTCAATAATAACTTCATCAACTTGCAAACTATCCCCTGCAACAGCTTTGATTGATTTTACAGTTGCATCCTTCTCAGCCCGCAGAATATTTTCCATTTTCATTGCCTCGACAACAGCCAAAGCCTGACCAGCTTTCACGTCTTCCCCTTCTGCAACATCAATAGAGATAATCAAGCCGGGCATCGGACAAAGAAGGTATTTGCTCATATCGGCTTCAATAACTTCAGGCATATGATGTGTCAGCTCCGCTGCACGGGGACTTTGAACTTGTATAAGCTGGCTCACACCGTCTGAGGTTAGCAGATAGCCCGCTTCTGTGATATCAACTTCCATAAAATAAGTTGCCCCATTCACGACAATCTCAATCACTTCTTGGCCAGGCACCCAATCTGTCTCAATCGTAACTTTACGATCATCGATAGCGACAAAAATCCCATCATCATTCTGGATAATGCTCACTTTGCTCTGCTCTTCACCTAATGAAATTGTCCAACGATAGGCTTGTGGGCCATCACGAACTTCCACCTGGCCTTTAATCTGTGTTTCTCTTGATTTATAAACTCCGTGGATCAACATCGCAGCAGCAATCATGGCAGTTTTCACATTTGACCTTAAAGCGCCCCCTTCAAAACCGTCCGGGTATTCTTCAGCAATAAAGTTTGTGGTCATGTTGCCACTCTGAAACCTTGGATGAGCCATCAGTGCAGACAAGAACGTCATATTGTGACTAATGCCGCGAATGTAATATTGGTCTAGAGCTTGACGTTGAAGGTCAATGGCTTCCTTGCGGGTATGCCCATAGGTCACCAGTTTGGCGATCATCGGATCATAATACATTGAAATTTCAGCGCCTTCATAAACGCCTGTATCAACCCGAACAGACTCTGTTTCTTTTGGGGCCTTATATTTTGTTAAACGCCCAATTGAGGGTAAGAAACCTCTAATCGGGTCTTCTGCATAAACACGATTTTCAACAGCCCAGCCCGTCAACTTGACATCCTCTTGTGTCATGCTCAACTTTTCGCCATTCGCCACGCGCAACATTTGCTCTACAAGGTCGACACCAGTGATAAATTCCGTCACAGGATGCTCCACCTGCAACCGCGTATTCATTTCTAAAAAATAGAAATTTCTGTTCTTATCAACAATGAATTCCACCGTTCCAGCACTGCAATAATCAACGGCCTTGGCGAGGGCAATAGACTCTTCTCCCATCGCTTTGCGTGTTTTTTCGTCCAAGAATGGGGACGGGGCCTCTTCAACTACTTTTTGGTGGCGGCGCTGAATTGAACATTCTCTCTCGCCCAGATAAATGACATTGCCATGCTTATCACCAAGGACCTGAATTTCAATATGCCGTGGTTCTTCAATAAATTTCTCAATAAAGACACGATCGTCACCAAAGCTAGAACGTGCTTCATTTTGAGCAGAAATATAGCCTTCAGCAGCCTCCTCATCATTCCAGGCAATGCGCATGCCTTTTCCGCCACCACCAGCAGAAGCCTTCAGCATAACAGGATATCCAATTTCCTTAGAAATTTTCATAGCTTCCTCGGCATCTTGAATAATATCCATATGGCCAGGCACTGTAGAGACGCCCGCTTTTGCCGCCAATTCTTTGGATGTGATTTTGTCGCCCATGGATGTAATTGCATAAGGATCAGGGCCAATGAAAGAAAGGCCTGCAGCTTGAACCGCTTCAACGAAAGAGGCGCGTTCGCTCAAAAATCCATAGCCAGGATGAATTGCTTCTGCACCGGTTGCCTTTGCAGCCTCAAGGATTTTCTCAGGAATTAAGTAGCTTTCGGCTGCAGCCGCAGGTCCAATATGGACAGCTTCATCTGCCATCTGCACATGAAGTGCATCCGCATCTGCATCTGAGTAGACTGCTACTGTTTGAATGCCCATCTTTTTTGCTGTTTTCATAACACGGCAGGCAATTTCACCGCGGTTGGCAATTAGGATCTTTTTAAACATGAGGGACCCTCTTTCTTATTTTTCGATTTGCTCTTCCTGGGACTTTCGTGTCGCTCTTGTGGACATCCACCAGAGTATACCAACGACACCGAAGCCAAGAAGAAATGAAATTTCTTGGTGATCATCTGAAAAGATTGCTGCGGCAAGACCAAAGCCAAAAGCAGATCCCAAGATCAATCCTACAATTAAAAAAGACAAAGACTCAGATCTTTGAGCTGCTCCTTTAATTTGAGATTCAACATCTTTGGGTAACGGTCTAGCCATCAATCATTCCTTCAAATTACAGTGGGATGTTACCATGCTTGCGCCACGGATTTTCCAGCTGCTTATTCTCTAAACGCCTTAGGCCGTGGATCAAACGTCGACGCGTGCCGTGAGGCATAATCACATCATCCAGATAGCCACGCTGGGCTGCGACAAATGGATTTGCAAAGAGATCTTCATATTCTTTCGTGCGCTCAGAGATTTTTTCGGGATCATCTCGCTCATTGCGGTATAAAATTTCCACAGCCCCTTTAGATCCCATTACAGCGATTTCAGCTGTAGGCCACGCATAGTTCAAATCCCCTCTAAGGTGTTTTGAAGCCATCACGTCATAGGCCCCGCCGTAAGCTTTGCGGGTAATGACAGTGATTTTTGGAACAGTTGCTTCTGCATAGGCATAAAGAAGCTTCGCACCATGTTTAATGATCCCACCATATTCCTGAGCTGTTCCAGGTAAGAAACCAGGGACATCAACAAATGTGACAATTGGAATGCTAAAGGCATCACAGAAACGGACGAACCGCGCTGCTTTTTTACTGCTATCAATATCCAAGCATCCAGCCAGAACCATTGGTTGATTTGCGACAAGGCCTACTGTCTTGCCATCCATTCGGGCAAATCCGACTAGGATGTTTGCTGCATGATCTGGCATAATTTCAAAGAAATCACCCTCATCAACCACTTTACTGATAACCTCGTGCATATCATAGGGTTTGTTAGGGTTTGAGGGAATAACATTGTCGAGCGATATTTCTTCCCTGTCCGGCTTATCAAATGTTGGCCTTTCAGGCACACCAGATCTATTGTTAAGCGGTAAGAAGTCAATCAATCGTCTTAATTGCTCCAGTGCTTGTACATCATTTTCAAACGCTTTATCTGCCACACCTGATTTGGTCGTATGAGTCTTAGCTCCCCCAAGTTCTTCTTGAGTGACAACTTCATTGGTCACAGTTTTTACAACATCAGGCCCTGTAACAAACATATAGGACGTGTCTTTGACCATGAATATAAAATCAGTAATAGCAGGGCTATAGACTGCGCCTCCAGCGCAAGGGCCCATTACCATTGAAATCTGAGGAATAACACCTGACGCTAAAACATTCTGTTGGAAGACATCAGCATAACCGCCAAGAGCCGCAACACCTTCTTGAATACGCGCTCCCCCACTATCATTAATGCCGATACAAGGTGCGCCTGCTTTCATAGCCATATCCATAATCTTGAGGATTTTTTCGGCATGAGTTTCAGATAAAGACCCCCCAAATACTGTAAAGTCTTGAGAATAGACATAGATCGGGCGACCGTTCACGGTCCCTGCACCTATCACGACACCGTCACCAGCAAATTTAGTCTTTTCCATGCCAAAATCAGTACAGCGATGATCTTTAAACATATCGAATTCTTCAAAGCTGCCTTCATCAACTAGCAATTCGATGCGCTCGCGTGCCGTCAATTTTCCGCGTGCATGCTGTGCATCGATACGTTTTTGGCCACCGCCTAAACGCGCTTCTTCACGCTTCGCTTCTAGCCTTTCAAGGATTTCTTTCATTTGCAGAGGGGACCTTTCTCAAATAAATGTCGACTGTCAGAATATACTCTGAGGCAAACTTAATGTGTTATTTTCTATTTTCTATAAAAAAATCATAGAAAAAACAGTTTTTTCGATGATTAATTCTAAGCTATGTTTCTAAAAAACTATAGATACGTTAAATATTTTTCTGTTGATTGCATATCAAAATACAGGTTTTTTCTTGTTTCTACCGCTTCCTCATCAGCACCCCACTCCTCTTCTTGAAAAAGCTCATCCACAAGAGCTGCAGGCCAAATAGTATCCAGAGGGACTGAATTTTTAATCATCGACAGGCCCATGGTGAATGACCCAAGACCAGTGGTAAAGCCATGTAAGGCTGTTAAGCGAAAACTATCAATTGTCTTCATCTCATCTTTTAGACGAGACAAAACATCTGCCTCTTGTGTCACATGAATTATGCCGCTCGTGGTTTTGAGGGTGACCCCATATGTTTCTTGCAACCAACCATGATAGGGAGACCAAGCATCCTTCTGGCGCTCAACAAGCATTTCAGGGTATTCAGCATAGTAACAAATAAGATCTGTCCCAGAATAAGCAGAGAGTTCATCAATGATATCTTCTCGCCTGCTGTTGACACGATCAATTGCAGTATTGGCCAACTTGGTGAGGGGCATCGCTTCAGTATTGATGATCTCTTCCTGAGCTTCCCATTCTTCAGCTACAGCAGCAGCCAGAGCCCTTGTGGGCATCACAAGACTAGCCTTCAGGGGCGTTTTCAAGTTTCGCTGATCAAGGGTAATCGAATACCCACTCTCTTTTTCAATCACAGCAACTGATTTATAGAAGCGTTTCATTACAACTCTTTACTTTCTACAGTTTTCTTTTGCATCTCGCGGGTCATCTTTGCGTATTTGCGTCTGGTTGCGCGACTATTTTTTCTCTGGGTGCCCATACGTTTTTCGTCTGCGCCTGATTCAAATTTAAATCCAGTTGAGAAAACTGATGGCCCCTTTTGTTCTACCTTCGCATCATCAAGAGCATCATACCCTAGAATTTTATTCCCCAGTTTAGGATTGCGGTAGCACATGAGCATGGCCCCTGACAGAAGAACACAAACCAGCAGAGAGAGAACATACGTCATCGTAACGTCTCCTCCACTTTCCCCAAGAATTACATCATCATAGGCATAAACAAGGATTGCTAAAATGATAAACATCAATGAGAAGACAAGAAATATCGGTCTTGGTTTGTAAAGCTCACGTTTAAAATCTTCCTTAGAATTCTGTGTCATTTATAGCATCCTATCGACTAGGTCTGGCAGCTCATGATACTCTTCAATAAGATGTTTAGCTCCAGTGTCCAGCAATTCCTGTCCGCCGTGATACCCCCAAGCAACACCTATAGACTGCGAGCCAGCATTGCTTGCCATTATTGTATCAAATTTAGTATCCCCGATCATCACCGCTAAATCTTTATGTGATCCTGCATCACTCAGGGCAGTATTAATCATTGAAGGGTGGGGCTTACTGGGATGAAAGTCTGCCGTCTGAACACTGACAAAAAAGTCGTTGAGAGCGTGTTGTTCGATAACTCGTTGCATACCGCGATGGCTATTTCCTGTTGCTACAGCAAGCAAATACCCACGGTTGCTGAGCTCTTCCATGGCTTCTCTACACCCTGGAAAGAGGGGATCTGGTTTAAAGCCCTCAGCTTGGCGTTTTTCATAGAAGCGGTTTTTATAGAGGGCGGTCGCATCCTTCACATCTTGCTGAGAAAAACTAGGCTGCAATTCACTGATAGCTTCTTCGAGAGAGAGCCCAATAATGCGTCGCACAGCCAGATCACTGACACGAGAAACTTTAAGCTCACTGAATGTATCATGCATGGTTGAGACAATCATATGCTGACTGTCAACGAGGGTGCCGTCACAATCAAAGATCACCAACTTGTTCATGTCATCCTTCACTCAGTCTACTCCTTGTCACTATCAAAAGGATCCTCATAATCACTCACTTCAAAACCAAGCATATTAAATGTCGCCTTCATGTGAGGCGGCAAGGGCGCTTCAATACGAATACGTTCATGCGTTTCAGGGTGAGGAATATCGATAAAGCGGGCGTGAAGGTGCAATTTACGAGACACTTCACCAGAAAGATAACTCTCTTTGCCGCCGTATTTTCCATCGCCAACAATTGGATGGCCAATTTCACTACAGTGCAAGCGAAGCTGATGGGTGCGTCCAGTATGGGGTTTCAACGTCAACCAGGCAGACGCCTTTTGCGCGTTATCAACCACTTCATAATCCGTTAAGGAGTTTTTCCCCTCTTCGGTTGGCACCATGCGTTCGCCGTGCTTTCCAGGCAGTTTATCCATCTTCATTTTGATGCGCCCTTCTCGCATTTTTGGACAGCCTATCACAATGGCCCAATAGCGTTTATCAGTATGTTTTGTTTGAAAAGCTTTAGTGAGCAATCCTGTTGCCCGAGGTGTACGCCCCAGAACAAGAGCGCCCGATGTGTCTTTGTCAAGCCGGTGAACAAGTTTAGGGCGGTTCTCGCTGTCATATTTAAGGGCATCCAGCAATCCATCTAGGTGGCGCGTTTGCCCTGTCCCCCCTTGAGTAGGCAAGCCAGCAGGTTTATTGACTACAATCATATGCTCGTCTTTATATAAAACCCAGCTTCTAACTTCTTTAATATCATTTTCAGTCAAGGTCATTCGATGCTTTGGTTTAGGGGTATGCTCATCCGTACCAAAGGGAGGGACACGGATCTCCATACCTTCTTCGATGCGCTCAGCACCCTTCACACGCTTCCCATCCAGTCGGATATAGCCCTTCCGCATCAGTTTTTGAATTTTTCCAAAGCCAATGGTTGGGTAATGCCGCTGAAACCAGCGATCAATGCGGATCCCTGCATCTTCTTCTTTCACAACAACATGTTGAACACCACTCATAAGATTTTTCCAATCTGCATTCCCAAAATCAAACCAATAATCGCCAAAACCACAGACCCAACAATATAGAGTGCTGCTGTCCAAAGGGCGCCGCGTTCAAGTAGCATGACTGCTTCCATAGAAAAAGTAGAAAAAGTCGTAAACGCCCCAAGAAATCCAACTGTGATGAAATGACGCCACTCTGAGCTAAGTGAAAACTTCCCTGCAAGCACAGAAATCAAGACCCCCATCAAAAAAGAGCCAAGGATATTTGTGATCATGATACCAAAGGGGAATTGCCCCCCAAAAAGTCGCATAACGGCTGCAGCAAAATAATGACGTGATACAGCCCCTAAAGCGCCCCCTAATCCAATCGCTAATATTAACTTCATGCTATAGAACTCCGAAGATCCAGCCTTCTGTTTCTGCAACTTTAGCAGTCATAGAGGCGGGATTCCAGTATTTAGCGTCTGCAGCAATCGCCCGTAGTCCTGCTGCTGTGATAATGGCATCTGTCATATGGTCATTGTTAATGTTGATTTCACTCTTCAATGTACTTCCCAACTTGCTAAGAATAGCATCTAGATCTTTAAAAGACCGGACTTTCCCTTTATGCCCCCCCATGTGAGAAAATAAAGCGGCATAAATCTCAACAAGAGTGACCTGGCTTTCATTTCGGGTAAGAAACGGCCATATAGAACATGTGCCTTTCACCCAATTGAGCATCCGCATAACAGAAAAAGCACTCATCCCTACCTGACTAGGGCCGATGAGATGATAAACGCTTTCGCAAGGCCCCATACGACGCTCGATGCATAAACGCTCAGCCATTCTAAGTCGACGCTCGTAATGCGCGCCCTTGCCTATATAAGGCAAATGCAAAAAGTCCTTATATCTATCTACAAAACCTCCCGCATAATAATCGTCGTCTAAAGGGCAAATATCTTCAATATGTTGCCAGACCTCAACCGCTGACTGTCCCTGCAAAGACGGCAAATAGTGACCATAATCCAGATAGGGTAAGCTAAACGCAGTATCAATACCAATAAGTAAACGGGCCTCAGAACCAAGATCAAAGGCCTGAATAATCGATGCCGCCAAATCAAAGCGTGACCAATGCTTTTGAAGCAGAGCTGGAGGCAGTACCGTGATATCACCTTTATGAGAACAACAGGCAACAGCAAGTCCTGTATGGCTTTTACCTTTAGCACCAGACCAGTCAACACCAATAAAATGTGTGTAGGGGCGCATGGTCAGCCCTTTCGACTTTTGGCAAAATATGCCATCCGCTTTTGAATATCGCGCTCAAATCCCCTACCAACAGGTTGATAAAATTCTTCTCGCGTCATCTTCTCAGGGAAATAGCTTTGCCCCGCATAGCCTTCAGGCGTGTCATGATCGTATATATAACCATCCCCGTACCCTAAATCTTTCATAGTTTTTGTCGGAGCATTCACAGCATGCGGAGGCGGAACTAAACTTCCGGTTTTTCGTGCCGCTGCCATAGCTGCCTTATGAGCAAGGTAAGCGGCGTTTGATTTTGGTGCCGTGGCTAAGTAGGCAATGCACTGAAAAATTTGTCCTTCCCCTTCGGGTGAACCAAGCATTTCATATGTTTCCTTCGCTGCAAGCGCCTGTGTGATCGCATGAGGATCCGCCATGCCAATATCTTCACTCGCCATCCTAATGAGCCGCCGACACAGATACAAAGGATCTTCCCCTCCTGTGAGCATGCGCGCCGCCCAATACATAGCAGCATCAACATCTGAACCACGGATTGATTTATGGAGAGCTGAAATCAGATTATAATGCTCTTCTCTATCTTTATCATAAGATAATGCTCTTTTATTTAGCAGTGCACCCAGTCTCTGGGGGGTTATTTCCTCTCCTTGATCCTCTCCGATCAACTCATGAAGCAGTTCAATACAATTGAGAAGATACCGGCCATCACCATCAGCTAAATCAATCAACATCTCTTTTGCTGCTGAATTTAAAGGAAGGTCGTACCCAAGGTCAGCTTCTGCTCGAGCTATTAGAGAGAAGAGAGACGACGAACTATGAGGCTGAAGCGTTAGTACCTGCATCCGAGAAAGCAAGGCGCTATTAAGCTCAAAGGAAGGGTTTTCAGTCGTAGCCCCAACTAAGATAATTGTGCCATCTTCCACATAGGGAAGAAAACCATCTTGTTGAGATTTGTTAAATCGATGGATCTCGTCTACGAACAATAAAGTCCCCTGCCCATTAGACTTACGCACTTTGGCTTTCTCAAAACAAGCTTTCAACTCTTTCACGCCGCTAAAAATGGCAGATATTTGTTCAAAAGCCAAACCACCATGACCAGCTAAGAGCCTTGCAATTGTCGTTTTTCCAGTGCCAGGCGGGCCCCAAAAGACAACCGAACTGATAGATCCGCTCTCGATCATGCGTGCGATGACGCCGTGATTCATTATGAGGTGATCTTGTCCAACAACCTCCTCTAGGCTTTTTGGACGTAACCGATCAGCCAGAGGACGGTTTAATTCCTCAGGCTGATTATTGACGTCGTCTTGAAAGAGATCTGCCATTCTTACCGCTGGTAACAACCACGGCCAGAGAGGCGGTTGTTCGTGGTGACTCGAACTTCGCATCGAAGGAAATTCCCGCGCCTGACAATATCATAAACAAATTCCCTAGGAGGATTCTCAAGAGCTGTCAGTAGATTTTTGACAAAATCAATTTGTTGGCCATTTATTGTTTGAATCACATCGCCCGCTCTGAGCAGTCCATAATAAGTTGCCGGTGTATTCTTACGCACTTTGCCAACCATTACCCCTCTTTTAAAGAGATCAATTTGCAATTCTTCGTTAGTTTTAGGAGATAAATTTAAAACTGTTGCCCCTTGGAAAGGATGTCGCCCATCCAGCTCTTGCATATTCATTGGTGGATCTTCGGGGGGCATGGAAAGCTGAACATCAGCATAGGTAATTCGACCTTCGCGCCAGATAACAAGCTTACTGATATCCCCATCTTTCTTTGTTGCAACCCTGAAATCCAACGCGCCTTTATCCAACACTTCTTTTTCATCAAAAGCGAGAATAACATCTCCAGCTTGAATGTCAGTTTTCGAGGCTGGAGACCCTGGATATATATCATCGACCAAAATACCTCCGGGCCGGTCAAGTCCCAAAGCCGCCGCTAAATTATTAGTCAGCGTCTTGCCTTGCACACCAAGCCACGGACGCGCAAGCTGGCCTTCATTCAAGGCCGCACGGATCACTGTATTAACCATATTTGCGGGGACAGCAAAGCCAATGCCATTCGACGCGCCTGTTCTACTGAGGATAGCTGTGTTAATCCCCATCAACTTGCCATCAAGGCCCACAAGAGCCCCACCAGAATTCCCTGGATTGACGGCAGCATCAGTCTGAATGAAAAAACCAAGGTCATTGATACCTTGTTGGGTTCTTGCTGTGGCAGAGACAATCCCCCCTGTGACAGTTTGACCAATACCAAAGGGGTTTCCGATGGCGAGAACAATATCACCCACTTGAACTTCATCGCTGTCCTGAAGCTCTAAACTTTGAAGCTCTTCACTTCCCGCATTAATTTGAAGGATCGCCAGGTCAGTTCTTGGATCTTCTAGGACAAGTTTAGCATCAAATTCTCTTCGGTCATTTAAGACGACCGTAATTTCATCTGCCCCTTTAATCACATGATGGTTGGTGACGATCACGCCATTTGCCCTGACGATAACGCCTGACCCTAGGGACCGTTGCACCCGTTCTTGAGGCACACCAAAGCTGTTGTTATTGCCAAAGAAACGCTTGAATATTGGATCATCAAAGAGAGCCGAGCGACGCTGACGCTTTACAGATTTCGTATAAATATTAACGACTGCAGGTGCTGTATTATTCACCAATGGCGCATAAGAAAGTTGCACCTGGGAGCGATTTTCTGGCACCACACGATTGTCGATTTGCGCCTGGGTTGAAGCGGCAAATAATGGCACAGATATAGCTACTGCAAGGATTGTTTTTGTTATTTTTTTGATCATTACTCTCACTCCTGCCGAGTCGTCTTTAGTCTGTCGTTTCATCTTCATTTCACTATACTGTCATTTCCGACATTTTTAGGGCATATTATAAGCCAAGTTTCTGTTGTAGGACATCTCTAAACTGGGCCCCCTTGGGCGTTAATTTTACTTGATTACGACCATCCCCCATATTCACGAAAGAAACCAACCCAACACCAGCCCCTGCTGAAAGCGATGCAAGCTCTTTATAAGCTTGAGGTTCAGTCAATCCAACCTTCTCGCCCACATGTCCAACTGTGAGCGGATCTGGTGTACCAGCAACAACCGCATAGCACATAACTGCCTCCGCCATCACAGCAGGAAAACTTTCCTTAAAGGTCTTTGCATATGTTTTTAAAACTGCTTCATTATCCATGATGGTATCCTTGCTGATACACTAATAACAAGCCCCGTATAACTCAAGTTAAATTCATCAATAAGGGCATGCATTATTGTCATAGCTTCCCTTCTCTGTTATGCATTTGTTGAAAGTGAGAGGAGAAAGCAATGCCTTTAGATTGGGATAAACTTAGAATTTTTCAAACTGTCGCAGAAGCTGGCAGTTTTACGACTGCAGGATCTCTCCTTAATAGCAGCCAATCTGCTATTTCTAGACAGATTAAAGCTTTAGAAGAGGCTATGAATGTTTCTCTCTTTACGCGTCACGCACGCGGCTTAGTCCTCACTCAAGAGGGACAACAGCTTTTTCAAACCACCCAAGAAATGACACAAAAAATTGACGAAACCCAGCGTGATCTTGCAGAATCAAAAGGGCGTCCTTTTGGAACACTGCGGGTAACGACCATGGTAACATTTGGCGCAGTCTGGTTAACCAATCACATCAGAGGCTTTCTCGAACAATATCCTGAAATTGATATTCAGCTTATTCTAGATGATAGAGATTTAGATCTTTCAGCTGGGGAAGCTGATGTGGCTATCCGATTACATGAAATCCAACAGACTGATCTCATCCAGAGACCGCTTGCAAGTTTCCACAGTCATATCTATGCCTCTCCTGAATATCTTGATAGAAATGGCATGCCGTCGACCCCAGAAGAGATTGATCATCACGATATTATTGCCTTTGGAAACACTGTCAGGGAACCCTTAAACCGTCTAAATTATACTCTAACACTGGGCAAAACGGGCAAGCCTAGAGCCCCAAGAATGCAAATCAACAATCTCTATGGCATCCTAAATGCTGTAGAACAGGGTGTAGGAATTGCTGCTTTACCTGATTATCTAACTCATAACAGAAAAAACCTTGTAAGAGTACTAGAAGACCAAACAGAGGACCTCACTTTCCCGAGTTACTTCTGCTATCCTCCAGAGCTGCGAGGATCAAAACGGTTAGCCGTCTTTAGAGACTATCTCATTCAACAAATTCGAGCTGAACAAAATATTCTCTAGAAAAAACATCGCGAGTTCACCTGAGGTCTTTATTCTATGATTGCTTTCACAATCATATCCCCTTCCATCATGGCGAAAGCGTTTTCTAGCCCTTCAACCACAACACCAAAAACTGTATATCGACCATCTAGGTGCTGATTATAGTTCACATTAATGAAAAACTGTGCACTGCCTGTATCACGGCCAGCAGTGGCTAAGCCCACAGATCCAACCGTATGCTGCCCGCCCCATTCGTCGCGAATTGCGTGCCAATCATTTGCAATTGAACTTTCAGACTGACCTGCCTGAGCAACAAAATTTGGGATAATTCGGTGCCATACCATGCCGTCCATTCCGCCAGCTTTTATCAAATCTCTAAAATGTACCGCCGCAACATTCTCAGAATGAAGCTTTATTTTAATAATCCCTTGTGAAGTTTCAAGACGTGCAACGATCTCATCTTCAGGCTGTATTATACGGGGAGAGGGCCGCTGAGAGGTATCATTTGGAATTTCTGCTATGGCTAAACGATATTCTGCATCAGTTTTAATAGCATCAATCTCTATCTCATTGACATGGTCCATAACAACAGCTCTCCCAGCTTCCTCACGTGCTAGAATGTTTAGTGCTTTCCAAGCTTTATAGTAATGCGGTCCTGTTAGCATTTTAATAAGCTGGGCCTGGACGGCTTGCGGTGTTTTATCGTAAATTTTAGCGTAAGCTTCGAAGGCGATACTAGGCGCTGAATGGTTGATGTATGCAGCATAGTCAAATTCTATGCCTCGGCTTAAACTATAGACTACGGCCAGATAAGCTGCTTGATCACAAGCACCGGCACGGACATCTTTAATAGCTTCAAGCCAAGCCTCATCTTCCCATTTGGGTGAGAATTGCAGAACAGCTAAACGACGCCTCATGTAGAGACTATCTAGGGATGTTTCTTCACCTTTTTCGCAACTATCAATCCCCTTCAACATCTGGGTAAACATTGGGCGACTTTCCTCATAATTAGAAAGCAGCCTTAACGCTTGAATTTGAGCATCATTATTTTTACGGGATTGCGCTGCGGTATAGATATCTTTCGCTGATTTATAAGGGATAATTGTTTCAATAGCCTGAAGACGGTTGACGAAATACAGGGACAAAGCCATGGATTGATCAGATTCTATGAGGGCAAAGACACTTTCCCAAGGCATCTCAGCTAACTCACCAACATTTTTCCGACTATAGACAATCGCCTGCATCAATCCGTAAAGCAGTTCAGTTTCTGGCTGTTTCTTAAAGGCAGCTATCAGAAGAGGTACATCTTCCTCTTTTGCATGATAACCAAAAGCCTGTGCCCAATATCGACGTTCACTAGGGGACGCCTTCTCTAAAGGAAATTCTCTGAGAGCAAGGCGAGCACTTTCAGTCCAGCAGTTGGTCAAACCGTAAAGAACTGCTTCCCGAATCTCAGCTTTCTCGCTCTTCAAATGAGAGGCCATTTGTTGGCAAGTGGCTTCATCGCCCATGCGCCCAATCAAAAATAATGCCTCTTTGTCCTCAGGATTGTTTAGATGGTAGTAAACAACATCTGCTTTAGTATCTTTTCGATCCACCGCCAAACGTAGGTCATCTGTAGACCATATATTATTAGGTTCTTCTTTTTGGTCACATGCCGTCAAAGAGATGAAGATTAGAATAAAAACAAATAAACGCATTATAGTCTCCCCTGAAATTCATAAGAGACTACTGTTATTAAGGGCCCTCTCGCAACATTGTTTTTGAAAAGAAAATTTATACTTTTTTTAGTTGGCTTTCTCTTTGTCCCTAGCTCTGCGATAGTATAGGGGCTTATTTTATTAACCTTCTTTTAGTGTGAAATTGAGAATATTTGCACATTTTATGATATAAGTCATTGTAATATATATTGTATTAATTTTTTTGACAGCGCTGTCAAAAGTTAACAGCTATGCATCCAACGCATAGCTACATTGTAAAAAAAAGGGGTTCTCGCAGTGCAGCAATATGCCTATATTGTTCTCAAGCGCAACAGAGCGCAACTAATTAGAATTTGACGGGAACTTTCCCGGTGAACGTCAAAAGGTCGGTTCCGAGGATCTCCCCCTCCCTCCCCCACTTCCCCCTCGGAACCGACCCCTAATTTCCCCCTAAAAGTTAAGGCCCGATGTTTTGAGTATCGCGGGCCTTTTTTTTATGAAAAAAGCCCATCCATAGGGACAGGCTTCTCTTCAAAAGAACAACTAGAATACGATTAGATATCAAGCAAATTCTTGACTTCTACGAAAGCAGCAATGGCTTTATCCAATTCTTCACGAGAAAGCGCTGCAGACATTTGTGTCCGAATACGTGCTTTTCCTTTTGGGACAACCGGGAAACTAAATGCCACAACATAGACCCCCCGTTTGAGCATCTCATCAGCAAAGCGACCGGCAAGTGCTGCTTCATACAACATGACAGGCACAATCGCATGCTCTCCTTCAAGCAAATCAAACCCTGCTGTCTCTAAGCCTTGTCTTAAATAGGCTGTATTATCGCGGAGTTTATCAAGCACAGCTGTATCACGAGACACAATGTCGATTGCTTTGATTGCGCCAGCAACCACTGGCGGTGCGACTGTATTTGAAAAAAGATACGGCCTGGACCTTTGGCGCAGAAGATCGACAACTTCTTTCTTCGCCGAAGTATAGCCCCCTGAAGCGCCGCCTAAAGCTTTGCCAAGTGTGCCCGTTGTAATATCCACACGGTCCATGACACCGCAATGTTCATGAGTGCCACGGCCCGTCTCACCAATGAAACCTGTGGCATGACAATCATCAAAGTGGACAAGAGCATCATATTTTTCAGCAAGGTCACAAATTTTATCCAACTGAGCAATATACCCATCCATTGAAAAGACACCATCGGTGGTAATTAACTTAAAGCGCGCGCCTGCAGCATCTGCTGCAACCAGCTGAGCTTCAAGGTCATCCATATTATTATTTTTATAACGATATCTCTTGGCTTTACAGAGACGAACACCGTCAATGATTGAGGCATGGTTCAATTCGTCCGATATCACAGCATCTTCAGCGCCGAGCAGGACTTCAAACAAGCCTCCATTAGCGTCAAATGCTGACGGATACAATATGGTATCTTCAAACCCTAGGAAGTCAGATAGCTTAGCCTCAAGTTCTTTATGCAGGGACTGCGTGCCGCAAATAAAACGGACAGACGCCATGCCGTATCCCCAATCTTCCAGCCCCTGTTTGGCAGCTTGCTTCACTTCTGGATGCTGGGCAAGACCCAAATAATTGTTGGCGCACATATTGATTACTGTTTCGCCTGATTCAACATGTACTGTACTGCCCTGAGGCGTTGTAATAAAGCGTTCGTTCTTATAGGTTCCCGCTTCTTTGATTGCATGCAATTCAGCCTGCAGATGTGCTTGAATTTTACCGTACATTTATAGCTCCCAATTTAAGACGACTTTAGCCGCAGATCCATCATTCATTGCATCAAACCCTTCTTGGAATTTATCCACAGGAAGCCTGTGCGTTATGATAGGGTTTAGGTCCAATCCACTATCAATCATCACAGACATTTTATACCAAGTCTCATACATTTCTCGGCCGTATATCCCCTTCAGCGTAAGCATGTTAAAGATAACTTTATCCCACTCAATAGAGGTGTCAGAGGACGGAATACCTAGAATTGAGATTTTGCCCCCGTGCGCCATATTATTAATCATGTCATTGAAAGCCACCGGGTTGCCAGACATTTCCAAGCCCACATCAAAACCTTCATGCATGCCGATGGTTTTTGCTACGTCTTCAATTTTTTCCCGCGTCACATTCACAGTATGAGTTGCGCCCATCCTCTGAGCCAACTGAAGTCGATTATCTACAACATCCGTGATAACAACATGGCGAGCACCTGCATGCTTACAAACCGCTGCAGCCATAATGCCTATTGGACCTGCGCCTGTGATGAGGATATCTTCGCCCAATAAGTCCCACTGCAACGCCGTGTGTGTTGCGTTCCCAAAAGGGTCAAACAAAGAAGCCACATCAAGATCTGTACCTTCTTTATGGACCCAGACATTTGACATAGGAAGACTAATATATTCAGCAAAAGCACCAGAACGATTCACCCCAATACCGGAAGTATTTGCACAGAGATGCCTGCGGCCAGCCATGCAATTACGACAGCGACCGCAAACCACATGTCCTTCACCAGAGACAATTTGCCCAATCTGAAAATCATTGACATTTGAGCCTATTTCAACAATTTCCCCGACAAATTCATGACCTACCACCATCGGCACAGGAATGGTTTTTTGTGCCCATTCATCCCAATTATAGATATGCATGTCTGTACCGCAGATAGCAGTACGTTTTACTTTAATCAAAACATCATTAATACCGACAGTGGGCAGAGGAACATCCTCCATCCACAAACCGACTTCGGATTTCGCTTTCACAAGTGCTTTCATAGCATAATGACCTTCAAAATATGGGACCTAGATACCCTTATTTTTATAGTGTCACCAACAAACAATCCAGCAAAATCAATGGCCGGAAGCAAACTGCAACATCCCGAAAGATTCTTTAAATATCTTTGATATTATCTTTCACCAAGTCGAGGAAGAAGCTCTATAAAGTTACAAGGCCTCGTTCTATTATCCAACTGATGGACCAAGATCCCTGTCCAAGCATCTTTGCAAGCCCCTGTAGATCCAGGCAACCCAAAAACCAAAGTTTCTTCAGCAACACCCGCAAAAGCTCGAGACTGAATAGTACTCGTCCCAATTGTTTCATAGCTCAAGACTCTGAAGAGCTCTCCAAAGCCAGGGATGGCCTTAGAAAGAAGCGGCTCTATCGCTTCTGGGGTAACATCACGACCGGTAATGCCTGTGCCTCCAGTAATTAAAATGACACTGATCGCCTCATTGTTAACCCAGGTCTTCACAACAGCTTGCAATTTATTAATCTCATCGGGCTGTATTTGGTAATCGATAAGTGCATGACCTAAGTCTTGCAATTGCTCACATAAATATTGGCCGCTCTTATCAGTCTCAACAGTGCGTGTATCGGAAACTGTCAGGACTGCCATTCCGACTGAGTGGAAGGAAGGTTTATCATTTTGTGTCATTCTACTTTCCTTTAATCTGGGAGAAAGGGTAAATAGGTCACAACAGCTCCCTCATCAATAAGGTCTTTGCCTTCGGGGTGAATAAGCCAAGCATTCATGTCCCCCATGGCACCTGTTTGGTATGATAATTGACCCTCAAGAGGCTGTATCTCCATGCGCCCTTCATGCGATATTTTGACAACAGCTTTCATAAAAACAGTCAGCCCTTTATTGGCCTTAGCCGGCGCAGTGAGAACAGCATGAGAGGCACATTCCTCAGGTAAATTCTGCATGGCACGTAGAAAAGGAGTGACAAAAACTCTCAGCCCCATCGCCGAGGACACAGGATTACCTGGCAATCCAAAAAAGTAGCGTGTTTGTGATCCTGTTTTCGTATATTTCGCAAACAGAATTGGTTTCCCGGGCTTAACCTTTGCACGGTGTAGAAGAATGTCCCACCCTTTTGCTTCTAATTCTGATCGGACAAAATCATACACCCCCACTGAAACAGCCCCTGTGGATATGATGACATCTATCGACTGCTCATCTGCTTTATCGAGATATGAACGGAATAGATCAAGATCATCTGGGATGGTTTTCCGCCATTTCAAAGCGGCACCAAGGGCTGGCAGTACGGCCTCACCGTAGGGACCAGAACTATTAAAAATCTTCCCTGGCTCTAATAGGTCTCCAGGGGTATCTGTTAACTCTTCACCTGTAGAGAGCCAAACAACCGATGGCTTAGTGTAAACTTTGACAGTTGACTGACCGACGGAACAAAGTGCTTGAATCATCTGGGACGTAATTTTTCGCCCCGCCGCATAAAGTCTCGCCCCCTCTTTAATATCTGTGCCTTCTTGTCTAATATGTTTTCCGGCAGGATAGGCCTCAGAAAAAGTGACACTGGCTTCTACCATCTGCGATAGCTCAACGGGGACCACTGTGTCACAGCCTGCTGGAATTGGGGCCCCAGTCATAATCTGATAACACTCGCCTGAATTAAAAGGCCTCATAAGGGGCACATCACCGGCTGCTATTATGCCCAAAACTTTCAGCGGGCGTCGCTGCTCCGTCACATCTGAAGACTTCAAAGCAAATCCATCCATAGCACTGTTATCAAACGGCGGAATATTGATTAAGCTGACGACATTTTCAGCAAGGACGTAACCGAGACTATTCTCTACAGTAACATCAATGATTTCCGTCTGCCTGACTTGCTCACCTATAGTATCAAGAGCCTGCTGAAGACTGACCATGGAGTGATCTTGCATCCTCTAAGCCTTGTATATTTTTAGAAATAATTCTGTGCAAAGTTTCGCATGCTCTTTAATCTCGTCCTCAGTCACATCACTAATCAATCCAATTGCAAGCTGAAAGTGATAATGTCCCTTAATCAACGAAATGAGCGTTTTGGCTGCCACAACAGGATCCTTTATGGACAACTGCCCTTTACTCCCCCAATGCGACATAAATCCTGCCAGTTTTTGAAGCATCACCTCAGGACCTGCTTCCCAAAATAAGGTGGCCAATTTATTTTCACCGTCAAGGCTAGCAGCCGCCGCAAGTAATCTGAACATACAGATGGCGTCTTCAGAGACGAAGAGGTGAAGAAAAATTTCACAGAGATGATTCAGATCGCTTTCAACCTCATGACCATCGCTGACCTCAAACACAGAATCAGGAAAATATTGGTTAATCACTGAAGTGATGGATGCAGAAAATAATTTTTCTTTATTAGAAAAATGACTGTAAACAGTTTGTTTTGACACTCCTGCGCGTTTAGCGACTTCGTCCATGCTTGTACCATCAAACCCATTTTCCATGAATAAATCAGAGGCAGCATCTAAAATAGACTGATTTTTCAAGGCACTCCGTGGACGCCCGCGTGACTTTTCTGTTTGGCCACGGCTAAGGTTTAATCCAGTAGATCGTATAATTTTCATTGCTTCAGCCATGCTTTAGCCCCCAAAAAATGAACAGATAACTTCTGCCATAATGCAAATTCAGTCTAGTTTTGCAAATTAAATACTGGACTGTCCAGTCTAGTTTAACTATATAGACAGTAATTCAAGATTAAAGTCGTCTATGAAACGACCAGAATGTTACGGGAATACCCCCTGCGTCAGCGAGAGTGTACAATGAGACAGACAATACAAAAAACAATTTCGATAGCTTTTATTGCGATTTTTACTTCTGCAACAACTTTTATTGTTATGGCAAAATCAACATCTTCTTCACAAGAAGGGCAGCAACGGCGTCCCGTACCTGTGGAAGTTATGACCATTCAACTCCAAGATAGCTATGAGGAATGGCGGTCATTTACCGGGCGCGCTCTTGCAGGAAAAACAAGCCCTCTAGGATTTGAGATGAATGGAACCTTAAATAAAGTAACTGTTGATATCGGCAGTCGTGTATCTAAAGGCCTTCCTCTCGCTTTTCTAGATACAGCAAGAGCAGAAGCAAATTTAAACAGCTTACAAGCGCAAAAAAACGCAGCAGAAGCGCGTCTCAAACTTGCAAACCAAACATTGAGTAGAACTAAAAAGACTTTCACCCAAGGGCACTTATCTGCTCAAAGAATGGATGAAGCCGCAGCCAACCAGCTGCAAGCCCTTGCTGACTTGAATAACCTATCAGCCTCTATTGAAGCGCTCAAAATTGATATTGAGAAAATGACAATCAAAGCCCCTTTCTCTGGTGTCATAACGGAACGCATGGCTGATGAAGGGCGCATAATTGGAGCTGGCACGCCTGTTTTAACGCTCGTGGAAACAGGTCATTTGGAAGGCCATATTGGTGTTTCTTCTGGCATTGCGGATGCTTTAGAAAAAAAAGCTGAATACAGACTCCTCAATCCACAAAGGCGTGACATTACGGGACATAGCATCAGAAATATTCTTCCCGTCATCGAAGGGCAAACACGAACACGGATGGTCATATTCACTCTTCCTGAGGGAGCAATTCGTGACGGAGATCTTGTCACGATGCTAATTAAGGATAAAAAAATCGCCACGGGCGCATGGGTGCCTCTGCGTGCGCTCTCCGCCGATGTGAGAGGCTTATGGCGTCTCAACAAAGTCAAAACTGCCGAAGACGGTTCAAGTCATGTAGCTTTCGAAAATGTCCAAATACTATACACCACAGGCCGCAAAGCTTTTGTGTCAGGCACTCTCTCTGAGGGGGATAAAATTGTTGCGGGAGGTATCGACAAACTGGCCCATAACGAACGGGTAAAAATCGTAAAAAGCCGGACGTCTGTATTACCTGAATCTGAGGTTGCTTCCCAGCAATCCAAGAAACATTAGAGGAGCATAGTATGAAAGGCTCACTCTACAGCCAACCGCGCATGATATGGTTAATTCTCATGCTCATCCTTGTTTCGGGTCTGAATGCAATTCAAGTTATGCCAAGGCTTGAAGATCCCCATATGCAAAGCCGAGTGGTCAATGTAACAACCTTATATCCTGGTGCCGATGCTGAGCAAGTCGAGGCGGAAGTCACTGAAAAAATTGAGCGTAAAATGCGCGAGATTGCTGAGGTAAAAACCATTACCGCCGTCTCTAATCCTGGCGTTTCAGCGATCACGATTGAGCTTGAGGATAGCGTTACAGATGCCAAGCCAATTACAGCCCGACTCCGCGATAAAGTCGCCGAGGTGACTGATCTACCTGATGGCATCATTCCTCCTGATTTTTCAGATACGAAGATCTATGCTCACTCTGCTGTCATCGCGCTCACATGGCACGCAGACAGTCCTATTAACTATGCCATCATGGGGCGTCTTGCGAGTGAATTAGAAAGTCGCCTGAGAAATATGGAGCCGACTGACTTTGTCGACATCAAAGGGTTACCTCAGGAAGAAATCCGTATTGCAATCGACGATTCTGAACTGGCCGCCCATGGCCTCACAGTTTCTGATGTTGTGGGCCGCATTCGTGGCAGCGATTCTAGAGGGTCTGCAGGCATTGTAAGCAGTCAAAATAGCCGCCTTACAATTGAAGTCGCCGGCGCTCTCGATAGCCTTGCCCGGATCAGAAGAATTCCGCTTCAATATGACGAACGAGGAGCGGCTTTGCGTCTAGGGGATGTGGCAACTGTTGAACGTACTTACCAAGACCCACCTTCTTCCTTGTCTCTTCTCAATGGTCATGTTGGAATCACGATTTCAGCACGAATGCTTGAAAATTTTCGTATTGATAAATGGTCTGAATCGTTAAAAATCATTATCGACGATTTCCAGAAGACCATTCCAGCAAGCATTCATATTGATAGAATTTACGATCAAGCGGATTACACAAATGAGCGCATTGACGGATTGCTGGACAACTTGGGTGTAGGCGCTCTTGTGGTTGTGATCGTTCTCTTTATTAGTCTCGGGTTAAGGTCTTCGTTGATTGCTGCCTCTATATTGCCGCTTACAATGCTTTCTGCTCTTGCCATTCTTAATATTTTTGGTATGCGCATTGAGCAAGTGCTGATTATAGGCATGATTGTTTCCCTTGGAATCATGGTGGATAATGCCATTGTGATTACCGATGAAGTTCAACATCTCTTGTTAAAGGGCGAACGTCGTGCAATTGCTGTCGCAAAAACGGTCAAGAAATTATGGCTTCCCCTCTTTGGTTCAACCTTAACAACAATTGTTGCCTTCTTGCCTCTACTCTTGATGCCAGGGGCAGCCGGTGATTTCCTCAAGGGTGTTCCAGCCGCTGTAATCGCCTCTCTCATCTCTAGCTATGTCATTGCCTTTACTCTCATCTCTGCCCTTGCAGGTCGCGTGATCAGAGGCGGTTCAACTAGAGATGACTTCAAGGTCACCTCTGGACGCATATGGTGGCGCGACGGCATAGAAGGAAAATTTCTCTCATCTCTATTTCGTGCCTCGCTAAACTGGTCCGTAAATAACCCGCTAAAATCGGTGATCGTTGCCATGATAGTTCCCATATGTGGTTTTATTGCCGCCGGTAATTTAACCGATCAATTTTTTCCGGTTAGCGACAGGAATCAATTTAGAATAGTTGTAAATTTACCTGGGGATGCCAGCATTTATGAAACACAACAAAAGGTAAAGCTTTTAGACGATGTTGTCCGAAACACCCCAAAAGTTCAGGATGTATATTGGACAATTGGGGATGGGTCCCCAAAAGTATTTTACAATATGATTGATAACAAAAAGGGGATTCCATCATACGCCGAAGCCATCGTTAAACTCGAGACATTTTTAGAAGTAGAAGAAATGGTACCCTACTTCCAAAGAGTCTTGACTGAACAGTTCCCTGCCCTGCGCATCACTGTAAGGGAACTTGGATCTGGCCCCCCAGTGCAAGCGCCCTTGGAAGTCCGTGTTGTAGGTCCCGACTTAACGGAACTAGAGCGGATTGGGGAAAAAGTCCGAAGCATAATGGCGACGATTCATAACGTCACCAATACCTATACAAGCATGCGCCCCGGGCGTCCCCAAATCCTTGTGAAAGCAAGAGAAGATGATGTATCAGTTACGGGCCTAACACTGAGCGATGTTAGTCAACAATTGCGCAGTCTCTCTAGTGGCATTATTGCGACCCATCTCATCGAAGAAACACAGCGCGTTCCTCTAAAGGTGGTTTTGGACAGTCACAAGCGTGCAGATATTGATAACATCGCTAACATGAACCTTCAGGGACGCAATGTGCTGATGGAAGCGGATAAAAGTTATAAAGACGTGCCCCTCTCTGCACTTGGAGACGTGATCCTCACGACAAAGGTGGGGACCATCCATCGCCGCAACGGTGAGCGGATAAATAACATTCAAGGTTTCATTGAATTTGGTGTTCTCTCGGCAACAATCACTGAAGAATTAGGCAAGAGAATTGACGCTGCAAAAATTGATCTACCGCCTGGATATCGTATCGAGTTCGGCGGTGAGAGTGAAAAACGCGGTGAAGCAGTTGGTCAACTTTTTGGAACTGTAGGCATTCTACTTGTAATGATGCTCATTGCAGTTGTTTTGACCTTTAATAGCTTTAGACTAGCAATTGTTACTCTTTTAGCGGCGGTCCAAGCTGCAGGCCTTGGCTTCCTAAGCCTTTGGTTCTTTGACTATCCCATTAGTTTCGTTGTGATTATTGGCTTAATGGGTTTAATTGGCCTCTCTATCAACGCCGCAATCGTAATTACCTCAGAATTAAGAGGTCGAGACGCGGCGCGCGCGGGAAGCAAAGAAGAAGTTGTCGAAGCTGTCATGTCAACAGGGCGCCATATATTATCAACGACGCTGACCACAGTGGGCGGGTTTATGCCTCTCATTCTTGCTGGAGGATCCTTTTGGCCACCCTTTGCTGTTGCACTGGCAGGAGGAACGTTTTTATCCATGATTGTAAGCTTTTATTTTGCTCCAGCAGCCTTCCTCTGGTTGACCCGGCGGAATGAAGTTAGCGCACCCTCAGGAGAAGGCGCACCACTTCGCTTCAAAATCTAGGTTTACTCAGTCCTTAAGGCATGACTAGGGTGGGTGCGCGCAACAGATAAAGTGCGCCCTGCCACTGTCAGCACACCGAACAGGGATACCAACACACCAGCGAGCATAAAGGGCAAAACCGTCATCTCAATGCGATAAGTGAAAGTGGTCAGCCATTGATTCATAAAATACCAAGCAAGGGGCCAAGCGATGATATTGGCCAACAAAATAGGCTTAGACATAGACCATACAAATAAGCCTATGATATCAAGAACAGATGCGCCAAGGACCTTTCTGATACCGACTTCTTTTGTTCGTCTTGCCGCCATGAAAGCAGCTAAGCCGTAGAGGCCAAATCCTGCAACAAGGATTGTTAGGATTGAAAAGGCTGTGAGTAATGCACCCTGACGCCGATCTGCATCATATTGGGCCCCTTGTATATCTTCAACAAACTGTAGCGCTGGAGGCGTGTCTGGCATTCGTTCTCGCCATAATTGTTCAACGTCAGTCCGCACCTGATCCATTTTTGATCCCTTAAATTTGAAGCTGATCGTCCCTATAAATGTTGGCAAATTGTAAAAAATCATGGGTTGCGTTTCAAGGCGAGCATCTCCAAAATGCACGTCTGGAATGACACCCACAATTGTCATTTCTGTCTGAACACCGTCTGGCTGTGAAATACGTAAAACTTGCCCCACCGCCTCTTTCGCTGTGGTGTAGCCCACCTTGCCTACCGCCCTCTTGTTCAAGATCACAGTCCCTTTAAATTGACCTTGCTGTCCAGGTTTAATAGGCAATTCATCGAGTCCAAAATCTTTACTGAACAGACGCCCTTCAAGGGGCTTGATGCCAAAGGTCTCCATAAAGCCAAAACCCGAAGCAACAAACTGCATGCTTGTACTTTCACTGCTATCAATTGCATCAGAAAAGACAGCAAAACTGGCAAAAGCAGGATTCACCGGAACCCCCCCTGAAATACCGACCTTTTCGACACCGTCTATACGCTCAATATCATTTTGTAGGTTTTTAGCCAGCTCAAAAGCCTGTGGACTGGCCGGCAAATTCATGACCCCAATATTCTCAGTGTCGTACCCTAGATTAAGGCCCAAAACATACCGAGTTTGTTGATAAAGAATAACCGTTGATGAGATGAGAGCAATAGAAATTGAAAATTGAAACGTAACTAAAATTGTCCGTAGTAAGACGCTGCCATGCGCCGATGATTTATTTGAATGCAAAACATCCCCAGGACGGGCCTTTGACACATAAAAGGCTGGATATGCCCCAGAGAGAATTGTCATAGCGATAACAAAACCTGCCATCCCAACGACCCCCATTGGGGTTAATACAGTCTTCAGCGACAAGTCCAGATTAAGCATATCATTATAGAGTGGTAACGACATTTCAACAAGGAAAAGGGCCACAAGAGCGGCTAGTGCTATGGTTAAAAAAGCCTCTAGCATAAACTGAGTAACCAATTGAGATCTCCGAGCACCTAACGTTTTTCTAAGCGCCACCTCTTTAGATCGCTTTAATGACCTTGCCGTCGCCAGATTAACAAAGTTAACACTGGCTATAAATAACAACATGACAGCAATTCCCGAAAATGCGTAAAGAGTATAAATACTGCCATGAGGTTTCATATCAAAAGGAACACGCGGATCAAGATGAATATCCGTTATATTTATGGGCACAAGTTGAAAATATTCTCTCGGCTTTATATTCGCATAACTTGGTACAGGAGGAATAATATTATTTCTATCAGAAAACTCAGGAAGAAGAGATATTAAATCCTTCAAACTCGCTCCCTCCCTCAGTTTGAAATAAGTGAATGTACTTGGGAAAAACCAATTGGTCATAATCCCTGGAAACCCAGCTTCCAGCGCCTCCTCATCCAAAAGGGTTATCACATCAAGGTCCATATGACTGTTCTCTGGTAAATCGTTAAACACACCCGCAACACGAAGGTCTTTCGTTTGCCCAGAGATTTGAATGGACATTACCTGCCCGAGAGGGTTTTCGCTGCCAAAATATTTCTCTGCCATCTCTTGGCTCAGCGCAACAGCACTTGGATCATTAAAGATTGAGAGGCGGTTACCTTGAGAAAAGGTAAGAGGAAAGAGTTCGAAGAAATTTGAGTCCACGAAATTCACCGTCTCATTAAACAGCTTCTCTTCCCGCTTCACCCCAATTTGTTGTCGGGCAATGCGCGTACTTTGCTCAATATATGACGGGTAATCTTTGGCAATGCCAGGAGCGACTTTTGCAGGCACTGTGGTTGTAGGAAGAGGCCCTCTGCCAGAGAGAATATACGTGCTCTCCATGCGGTAAAGCTTCTCAGCTTTTGGTACCCACGTATCATAGTTTAATTCTGACCATACAAAGAGAAAAATCAACAAGCTGGCTGCAAATCCTAAAGATAGTCCTAAGATATTAATGCCAGAAAATAATGAATCCCGAATAATATTGCGATATGCTGTAAGCAAATAATTAAAGAACATGCTGTAATTCTCCCTGTAAAAGGGAGCCTAACAGTTTCTCTCCAAATCACAAATAACAGAGTGATACAGCCTAAACTTTAGTGATATTAAAATCTTAAAGTATAGCCAACTTTAAGCCCAATTCTATTGCGGGTTGAACGGAAACGATTTCGAACCACATCCCCTGTATCTGGATCTGTTTCTTGGTCTCGAATTAATCCGTGATTAACAATCAGATAAAAATCTCTTCCCGGCTCAGGGTTGTAGCGAAGGCGACTATTCAGGGCAGCCTCGCGACTTAAGTTATTATATTGGATACGACTAATCCAAGATAAGCTACTGGAAAAGGCAATATTACTATTGAAGAATAGCTGGCGGGTCGTAAAGGCGCCTTCGTTCAAAGTAATTTTATTCACTGTAATTCCTGCAGTAAACTTCATAAATTTATTGGGCTGAATTCTTGCACTGGCATGATAATTTTTACGTGTCCCAGTATAATAATCACCGTCTTCTACTCTAATACGCACACCTGCCATACGGCGACTAGATGAATCAAATTCATATCTATTTTTAGAAAAACTATAACTGCCTGCAGGTATAATGACATCATCTACGATCTCAAAACTTTCTGATAAAACGTCTTTTGTTTTAATATGCGCAAAGAGGATTTTATCATCTGAAGTGAATTCTATATGCACGGGACGAATAAAAGTATCCCGCGTTTGCAAACCCCCTGTTGTATTCCACCAATTACCCTGCCAGATGCGGGGTTCATATTTCTTCAACCAACGACTATTAGGGCGATATTTATACCCCGCATAAATCTCAAATTGATCAATTCCTGTGCGGTTCACATACCCTAAGGTTGGATTAAAATCTTCTCCTAGATGGACAAACTCTAGACCAGTATCAAACCCATCGGATCCTCCCAGTTCTATCTCTGTACCATATCCTTCTGTTTTTGCCCCTGCCACATCATCAGGATGTGTTGTCTTCTGGCCCCAGAAGTTCGCTTCAAAAACTTTACCATCAACTAAGGTATTATCTCGATAGAGAAAATCCGTCCCGATTGTATAGGCACCTTTCCCTGTAATCGGATCACCATAAGTAAAAATTGCACCAACAGAAGATTGTTCAAAAATGCGTCTTTGAACACGTGCAACAAAAAGATTCATATTTCCATCGTCAACATAGCTGTCTTGCAAAACATCAAGGATACCAACATTCCACTGACCGATGCGCCCTGTTAGTTTGCCCCCAACTCTGATTTTCATCTCTTCTCCTTCCACAAGACCAATTCTACGAGAGAAGAAAGGCCGTCCATTACGACCAATGCTCCCAAAATTGAAAAGATCTGCGTCTTGAAGAAAGAAGTCTCTCTTCTCAGGCAAAAAGACAGAGAAACGAGAAAGATTGACTACCTGGTCATCAACTTCGGTCGCTGAAAAATCAGTATTCAATGTCAATACAGCGGTAAGAGAGGGAGTGATCTTGTAGATCGCATCTATGCTTGGTTCAAAAGTAAAATCGCTCGCTTCAACTTGCGTTAGATAGTCACTATCCATACCCACAATTGCTGGGTTAATGCTTGTGGTATTATAGAGCTTTTGACGGTTCGATGCTGCACTCATGACAATATCAAGGCCCAACCCTTGCTTCACTCCAGAAACACCTTGTAATTCTCCAGCCGTGTCAACGCCGATCTGTCTATTGTAGGACGTCCAGGCATTATACTCGCTCAACCTGCCAATATCCCGTCCAAATGAAATACCCCAACTTGCATTGTCGGGATTAAAATTCAGAGACTTGAAAGGGATACGAAATTCTGCAGTCCAGCCTTTTTCATCAATGGACGAGCGTACGTGCCAAATAGCGTCCCAATTGAAATTTTTGCGATTAGCACCTTCAAATAAAGCATCTTCGCGAACACCGTTCGCATTGGCTTTAAAAAAATATCCAGATTGCTTGTTGTTAAACGGACTTAGAATAATTTTAAAACTATCTTCACCGCCAAGTCCAGTCCCTTCGATCATCTGACGTGCGACAATTTTTTCTGGGTTATCGTCATACATACGCGCCGCAACATAGAGATAGTCATTGTCATAACCGATAAAGATATCTGTTGGGTGTGAGGGGCGTGCCCCGTCCCTGGGTTTTATTTGATGTAAGCCTTTCGAAATAAGAGCCGCATTTTTCCATTCACCAGGGCTGAGTAGACCATCGATTGTAGGCGCGGATTGCATCCTTACCGCGGGGACTGTCTTATCTTGAGCAAAAGCAGACGAGGATAAAACAAAATATACAAATGAGAATATCACTAGTGACTTTACGACGGACATAACGCTGGCTCATGACTTATAGTTTTAAATGAAACTTTCGAAAAAGTGAGGCTAAAATAGTTGGGCCAGACATAAAGTCAAATTAATTTTATGAAAGGCTTTCATCTTTTGCTACAGCAGAGGTGCCATAAGAGCCAATCCCTTTGCCTGATTATCATCATCTTCAAGTTGCTTAAGTATCATGATCATCAAGTCTTTATCAGAGAGAGAGCGAGCAGATTGGATCAGCCTCATTCTATAAACATCCCTCTCATAACTATCTTCTACCTTATTCACAGCCACAAGCAACGACTGGATTGTTTGATTAATCGCATAGTTTGAAGTCGTAGAGAGCTTCGCAAGCTTATGAACATATTCAATTTGATCCATCAATTGATCAAAATATGTCGCCCTAAATACAGCAGAGGCTCCCTCTCCCAGGATCATTTCTATTGGGCCAAGTTGCTCAGCAAAATAACCCTTTTCAGTCATAGAATTTATTGCATGGCCTTGGCGCTTGGTGAAATCAAACATGGTGTCTAAAGGCTGTCCCGAAATGCCTGCATGATACATCGCTGTCAATTTCGCCGCTGCTAAGCGTGCCTTGACCGCTTCTCCTGAGTAGGTCAAAAATTCTTGATCCAATTGATCGAATATTACCTGCGCTTCTTCTTGTTTCTGGTTTTTCCATAAAATTGAGGCCAGCGCTGCTCGAGCTCGATAACTAGAAACACTCCCAGAAACAGAGAGCACTTCTGCCTTAAGGTCACTCAAGCCTTCAGCTGGAACAGGTATGGTATATTCTTGTAACAGTTTAAGTTTTATCCAAAAGAAGCGACGAGCATTACTGAATTTCTCACGATACTCTGTGAGTCCCTCAAAGGAAATGCCTGCTGTCGCTTTGCCCGTAACAATATCCGTGAGAAGAGTATCCTTAATGGATGAATCGGTAAAGTCTGACAGCAAAGATTCAGCATAGTCAAAATTTTCCAATGCCACATGTAAGGGAATTGCCTCTTTTAAAGCGACTTGAACGGCAATCGATAACTGTGTGGAGCGCGCAGCCTCCTCGGCCATAGTCAAGACGAGCTTAGCTCGATCAATCTGGCCTATGTCAATCATACTTTGTGCAACACCGTGTAGGACTTTAGCCCGTTCCATAGCCTGACTCTCTTCTGATACGGTCTGCACTGCGGCAGTAAGCGCACAATTTTGAGAGAGATTTTCTAGACAAGCTTCCACTGCAGGATTCATTTGATGCGCCTTATTAAGTGGCTGCTTTCTTGCAGAGGTTTCCTGTGCTGTGGCACTTGAAAAGGACACCAACGAGGCAGTGATAAAGAGAGAGATCTTATTCATATATTTTAACAATCCTTGCTTTGATGAAGCTGAGTATAAACAGAATATAGTGCCTTTTTTGTGGCAGCGCAGAATTCTTTGGGCTGCCCTTCCGGGCACCAATGCAATTGAAAAGCTTGCAAGGCAGCAGCCTTATCCCTCAGTGAAAATCCAATTGTGGAAAGCATAGCTTGGAAATCAGCATCCGATAAAGTAGACAATTGGTTTAGTGCCTCCTCAGTAAGTGGTTGGGCAATAATCCCAATTTCTTTCTCTGCAAGGACAGTCCAAGGAAACAAAGGCCCTGGATCAAATTTCCTCCCTGGGGCGATATCACTGTGCCCAATTATTTGATGTGCGGGTATTGTATATTTCTTCTGCAAAAACTGACAGAGAGCTATAACAGATGCTATTTGCCTTTCAGGAAAGGGCTCTTCACCCGTATTGACAATTTCTATACCGAGGGATGTGTGGTTGATGTTCTCCCGGCCTTGCCAGTATGACACTCCAGCGTGCCAGGCACGCTTGTCATCTAGAATTAATTGGTCAATTTGACCTTGTTCCCAAATGAGATAGTGGCTTGATACATCTACTTTTGGATCACAGAGCCTTTCCCGTGCAGCGGCGCCAGATTCCATACCAGTATAATGAAGTATAATCATGTCAGGGTCTCGGGGCTCTGGCCGTTCATTAAAACTTGGAGAGGGAAACCAATTGATGTCTAAAGGTGTCATTTATGTCTCTTCTCCAGGAATAAGAGCCTTCTTCATTTTCCTAGTATTTCTATAAGTGATCACTACAACCCCCAAAATGGTACAGCTTGCACCGATAATCATGCGCGGCGTAAGAACTTCGCCAAGCATCACTATACTGGCTGAAACCGCGAAAAACGGCATCAGCAACAAATAAGGAACAACCACATTAACTTCGTATTTCTGCAAGAGGTAATTCATGCCTCCGTGCCCCACAACAGTGGACAAGAGGCCTGAAAAAACAATACCCCACCATGCTGGGCTACTCCCAGCCAATACATTTTCTATCTGATTGTCTTCAAATAGTAGGGTAAGGGCCATTGATCCAAAAATACCCGCAAAGGCAACCCAAGCCTGAATTGTCATCGGCGGAATATCTCTGAGCTGACGCATGTATATGCTAGCAATTGCGAATGTCAGGGCCCCTAGCGTCATTACAAGCAAAGCATCGAAATAATCAAACACAAGAGGGTCAAACCCCATAATGATAACACCGATAAAGCTCACGGCGATCGCAACAATTCGAGTAAGACCTACCGTCTCTTTCAACATGACAACAGCACAAAGCGTCGCAAAAGGCACATTGAGTTGTGCTGCAATTGCAACGGCCGAGACACCCCCTGCCATGCTGGTGGCGATATACAAACATCCAAAATGAAGAACACCCATCATTAAAGCAATCCGCAGGACACTCGGGACATGCCCCTTAATGGAATGACGGATGAACGGCAGCATAAAAACAAATGCCAACAGGAAACGTAACATGTTTGAGAGGAAGGGCGTAAAGTCGGCGACTGAGTATTTTACTGCAATAAAATTCCATCCCCAAATGGCATTCAACAAAATCACAAAGAGGATGTGTTTTATCTTCATGATTTTAACCCGCGCTCTTGTTTGATCGTATCATAGGCTGCATTAATTTCCGCAACCCTTCTCGTTGCCACAGCAATAAATTCACTTGGCACACCTTCAGCAATCAAACGATCTGGATGGTTTTCTTTCACCAATTTTCGGTAATGACTCTTTAGGTCTTTATCCGAAATGGAGTGATCAACGCCTAAAACCACATAGGGATTATCACTAGATTGTCCTGTATGACGCTGTTGCAGTGCTTCGAACCAGCTATCATCAAAACCAAAAATCGAGGAAACTGATCGAATAAATTCAAGCTCCTTTGGGTGGACTGTCCCATCAGATTTGGCAATATAAAAAAGAGCCTCTAAAAGGTCTTCTAGAGCTGAAGGATGGCCTTTCATTAGGCCCGCGATTTGTTTTGCATAAGCTTCATAGCCGGCCGTTGATTGTCTGGCTAAATCGAATATTTTTCCAACATTTTTCATCTCGCTCTGATCGAAATGAAAAACAGCCTTGAAAGCATCTACTTCCTCGCGTGTAACACGGCCATCAGCCTTTGCCATTTTAGCAGCCAATGCGATAACCCCGATTGTAAAGGTGACACGGCGTTTTGCCTGCGGGTCTTCAAGAAGGCGCTCAGCACTTGCATCGACAGCAGCCCCAATGCCAACTCCTATCAATGCTCCAATGGGGCCCCCGATCGCTAGGCCCGCTGTTCCACCAATAATTTTTCCCCAGACAGACATGATTTTTTGTGATCCTCGCATTCTTATTAGTCTGATCAATAGAGCCTTTTTGCGGAAAGCTCAATTTTTTTAATCGATTGTTTGTATCAGGGAGAAAAAGCATATATAAGATTGCAAAATTATGACAGAGGACCGTCTTAATGAGGCGCCCCAAATATGTCGAAATATTGAGGTTTAGGGCTTATGGTAGATGTAGTTATTTCAGGAACAGGTGTCTATGCACCAAATGAACAAGTCACGAATGGTGAATTGGTTGAAGCGTTCAACGCTTATGTAGACATTTATAATGAGAAAAACAAGACGGCGATTGACGCCGGTCTTATGCCCGCAAAGAGCCACTCTAGTACAGAATTCATTGAAAAAGCATCTGGCATTAAAAGCCGCCATGTTCTGGATAGCAAAGGGGTAACCAACCCAAATATTATGATCCAAAACCTGGATGACGCGATTCATGGAGACGATGAAAAGCCTTGCATTCAAGCTGAAATGGCAATTGAAGCCGCAAAAATTGCCCTTGCGAATGCTGGTCTTGAAGGCAGTGATATCGATTACGTTATCTGTTCTGCCGCCGTACTCCAACGGGCTTTCCCAGCCATCGGGATCGAGGTTCAACATCATCTCGGTGCAAAAGGGGCGGCTATGGACATGAGCATGGCCTGTTCCACTGCAACTTTTGGTATTATTACAGCCATCGAAGCCATCCAATCAGGCCGTGCAGAGCGCGTTCTCATGGTTAACCCAGAGATTTTTTCTTCCATGGTTGATTACACGAATAGAGACAGTCATTTTATTTTCGGAGATGCAGCTGTTGCCGTCGTCATTGAACGGGCAGATCTTGCTCAGTCAGACGACCAGTGGAAAGTGCTCCACACAAAAGCCTTCACACAATATTCTTCAAACATTCGTACGCACTTTGGACCTTTATCACGCCTCCATGCAGAAGACGTGATGCAAAGAGCTGATATGTTCTTCATGCAAGAAGGCCGAAAAGTCTTTAAAGAACTGTTGCCTCTTGTAACCGCCTATGTCGAAGAGCAACTTGAAGAAACCAATTCAGAGATTTCTGATTTATCCCGCATGTGGCTTCATCAAGCAAATAAAAATATGAATTTATATGCAGCGAAAAAACTTCTTGGCAGGGACCCAGATGATAAAGAGGCACCGCTTGTTCTTGATACATTTGGGAATACTGCTGGCGCAGGATCTATCATCGCCTTTCACCTACACAGAGATGATCTCTCTGTCGGGGATAAAGGCCTCATTTGTTCCTTCGGCGCGGGTTATTCCATTGGAAGCTTAATGGTAGAGAAAATTAAATAAAGGTCAATTTGAGGGGACGGGGGTCGACATGACAAAGATTGTAATCAGTGGCACAGGTGTCTATACACCGCCGAATACAATTACCAACGATGAACTCGTTGATAGCTATAATGACTATTGCAATAAATTTAATGCTGCCAATGCTGATGCTATTGACCGCGGTGAAATGACTGCTAAGCAACATTCTAGCACGGCATTTATAGAAAAAGCATCTGGGGTGAAGCAACGCTATATGATGAATAAGAGCGGCGCGACTAATCCCGATGTCATGGCGACAGAATTATCGGATCTAGCGGGTTCCGATCTATCAGATCCCTCGGTTTCTTCACAAATGGCTGTCGCTGCTGCAAAAAAAGCAATGGACAAAGCAGGGGTCACGCCCGATGAGATCGACCTTCTCATCTTTTCCTCTTCAATCTGGGAAAGATTTGTACCGTCCATCGCCGTTGAAATCCAAAGAGACCTGGGCACCAAAGGCTATGCATTCGATATGGCAATGGGCTGTTCAAGTGCAACATTTGGCATGTCGACAGCAATGGATAGCATGTTATCAGGCATGGCCAACAAAGCTCTTGTTATAACCTGCGAATATATTACCCCAGCAATGAATTACACAGACCGTGATAGTCATTTCATTTTCGGAGATGCCTGTGTTGCGATGGTTTTAGAACGCGAAGCAGAGAGCAAAGCACCTGTCCAATTTCGCATTAAGACAAGGGAACTCTTCACTGAGTTGTCTTATAATATTGCTGCCATGTTTGGCTCTCGAGTTTTGATGGAGCCTCATAAGATCATGGATGAAGATCAACGCTTCATGCAAAATGGTCGCACTGTCTTTAAAGAATTACTCCCCTTAGTGATCGGTATGGTTCAAAAGCACCTCGATTCCAATAATTATAGCGTTGCTGACATGCGCCGGATGTGGCTTCACCAAGCGAATGTCAACATGAATACGTTTGCGGTGAAGAAACTCACAGGCACTGATCAAGATCAAGACACAGCTCCCATTATCTTGGATGAATATGCAAATACCGCTGGTGCTGGGTGTATGATCGCCTTTGATAAATATCATCAAGACTTTAAAGAGGGTGAGCTAGGATTAATATGCTCGTTCGGCGCAAGCTATTCCATTGGCTGTATGATTGTGGAACGTGTTTAAAATTCAAAAAAAAATTCGTTAAAATTTTATCAAATTATAGAATTGTTAACTTACCCAATGTAACTTCATCTTGGGTAAACAATTTTGGGTATGGAGCATTTTGCTCCAGAATGTTACGGGTAAAATTATGATTGATTCTGCAGCAAATGCCAATTCAAGTGGCGTTCTTCTTGATTTACAATCCAAATTGACATCAATGTCACAAAGCGGTCAGAGCTTGAAAATTGAAGCACCAAAAAGCGCTCCCTCTTCAGGGTCTGAATCAGGCTCATTTGGGCAGCAGGCCAAACCGAACCTTCAAAGCGAGGGTAAAGGCATTGTTCTTGATATTTCCGCTTAACTTTTTTGAGTAATTCCTTTAAGAGACGCACTCACATAAGCGACATCCTCTTTCGTCATTGAAGGGTAAAGTGGTAAACTTAAGATCGTCTGATAATAGCGATCGGCACCCGTTAAGGCCTGCTGGTCTTTTCTTTCAAAAAGCGGCTGCCTCTGCAACGGAATATAGTGGACTTGAGTCCCGATATTTTTCTCTTTCAATGCTTTCACAACCTCAATTTTATCGACCTTCATCTTATCAAAATTTAAATGAACTGCCATCAAATGCCAAGCGCTATGCTTATCATCTATTGACGCCACTGGGGTAATGATAGGGTCTCCATCAAAGTGTGTGCAATATTCGGCGACCAATAGACGCCTTCCTTCAACAAAACGATCCAGTTTAGCCAGCTGGGAGAGCCCCAGTGCTGCCTGCATATCACTGGCACGGTAATTATATGCTGTGCTGTGAAACTCATGATACCAGGGCGCACCGTAATCCTGCGTAAGACTGCCTTTAAAATCTGCCCTTTGAATTCCGTGATGACGCAGGGACCTCATGGACTCAGCAAAGTCTTCAGAATGCGTTGTCACAGCTCCGCCTTCGCCCATCGCAATTGTTTTTACAGGATGAAATGAAAAAGCTGTCAGTACATGTGCTTGATTTCCTCCAATCCTTCTGATCCTGGCCTCGTCATAATAGCCGCCAAGAGCATGACAGGCGTCAATAATGACAGTGATATCCTGAGATTTAGCAAGATCAACAACTTCATCAATCCCTTGGGAGCTGCCATTCAGTAGAACTGGACAGATTGCTTTTACTGGGCCTGCTGTCTTTCTTAAGGCATCTTTTACATACTCTGCCGTCATCAACCCTGAAGATGGATCCACATCACATAAAATAACCTCAGCCCCTTCATGCATTGCTGCGCTGGCTGTGGCGACAAATGTTTGAGCCGGCACGATCACTTTATCACCTTGAGTGAGGCCAATTGCTTTAAAGGCAAGATGGAGGGCTGCTGTACCGCTATTACATAGAACGGCATGACTTGCGCCAACGGTTTGTTCTAATTTTTTTTCAAAGGCAGGAATGGCTGGTCCCGTTGTGAGAAAGTCACTCTTCAACACACTGATCACAGCGTTGACATCATCCTCCTCAATAGTTTGACGGCCATAAGGAAGAAAGCTCATGTCAGATGTTTCGCTGACCATCTATAACCCTTCTTTTACCAAGGTTCTTAAATCCTCAACCGAGAGCCATTCTTTGTTGTTGTCACTAGAATAGCGGAATTCATCTTCTACTTGCTCAAATTTGGATTTATCGAACGGTTCTCTTTCCCAGAAAGACCATTCTGGCTCGATGGCATAGCGATCATTCATATCGATCACATTATGACTGACATGCTCTGAAATCATAACCTCATGCAATTTTTCACCAGGTCGCTTCCCTACATGCTTGTGTGGCAGACCAGGAGCTACAGCTTCTGCCAAATCAATAATATTCATACTAGGGATTTTAGGGACAAAAATCTCACCGCCGCGCATTAAATCAATACTAGACAAGACGAAATCTACAGCTTGATCTAGGGTAATCCAAAACCGTGTCATCCGATTGTCTGTTATGGGAATTTCTGTTGCACCCTCATTGACCAACTTTTGAAAGAAGGGCACCACACTCCCCTGCGACCCAACCACATTGCCGTATCTGACAACACACATTCTCGTGCCGCTTTGTCCCGCATAACTATTCGCTGCTACAAAGATTTTATCTGAAGCCAATTTAGTAGCACCATATAAATTGATAGGATCACAGGCCTTATCAGTTGATAAGGCTATCACTTGTTTAACACCACTATCAATCGCTGCACGCGCCACATTCTCAGCACCAATGATGTTAGTCCCAATACATTCAAAGGGGTTATACTCGGCAATAGGGACATGTTTAAGAGCTGCGGCATGAATAACCAAGTCGACTTCACGCATCGCCATCCTCAAGCGTTCTGCATCCCTCACATCCCCAATAAAAGATCGAAAGACCTTCTTTTCTTCTGGACTGAGGTCACTCATTATTTCCATATGAGGGTGCTCACCCCGCGAATAGATGGCCACACGCCTTGGTTTGAAATCGCGAATGAGTCGGCGCATCATTCTTTTTCCAAAAGATCCTGTCCCCCCTGTAATGAGGATCGATTTTCCTTTTAGATTTGGTGTATTCATATTCGTCAGGAATTTCCGCAAATGACTACCCTCTATCTGATTGAATCAGCCTTTGTTTCAGTAAATTTAACAATAGCTTACAAGATGTTCATCAGAAAGCCAACTTTTCTTAAGGGGAATAATCAGAGCGGGTCTCAAAGGTCCGAAGAGGATGCGATGTAAAGACCATATCTGAAAGTGACTTCCTCGCACACCCCCTCAGTGATTTCTGAGCGTCAGCATAACTGGGAAAGAGAGTGCAGGCTTTATGAACAGCAGCTTCTGCGGCATCCCAGCGGTTTTGGCCTGCCAAGGCAAAGGATAAATTCAACCAACAATCAGCTTGGTCCATAGTTTTCTCAACCAGGGACGTATAAACATTTTCAGCCTGGCTATAGGCCTCTTCTTGAAGAAACACGACACCCCGAAGAAACATGCCTAATTTTCCTATAGATCGGCCGTAGGGGGGAGCGAATTCCTCCTCATCTGGACTGATATTACTAACATAATCCTTTACCTCTTCCCAGTTTTCACTATAGCTAGCGCGAGAAGCCATAATCCAATGCTGGGCTGGCTCACATAATGCCCCTATCCGCGGCACTTGAGGCTGAGTATAAATCTTTTTTAACTGACTTTTATGGTGATGTAACTGTCTAGAGAGAGACTGAGGATAAGCATAGTGATCGACTAATTTCTCTTTAATAAGCAGAAGTCTAACCCCTTCCTTCAGTAACCGAAGAAAATGATCATAATCTTCACAGGCCGTCAGCGTTCGATTAAATCCGGCCCGACGGGCGACCTCTACACGCACTGCCGGAGCCAGATAAGGCAACCAATTTCTCTCCCACTGCCAAGCGATGCCATGGGGTTCAAATAAAAAATCGGGAATATCCAGGGATTTAATAACTGACTCAGTGACCCCGTCTATTAAAAGAACTTCGTGAATAATACAATCAGCCTCTGTTTCTATAAAAGCAGCTCTTAACTGTTCCAGTCTCTCTTGTCGCATAGTATCATCAGCGTCTAGCCAAACCACATAGGGTGTATTAACTGCCTCAAGCCCAGTCTGGCGCGCATTGCCTGTTCCAATATGGTCCTGTGGCTTAACCACTGATATATTCTTACCTGCGACAGAAACGGCGAGATCAACTGTAGAGTCTTCCGAAAAATCATCCACCAATAGAATTGGCCACCCCTCCCCTGCTGCACGAATTGACTTTATGCAGCGCTCAATGGTCGAGGCCGCATTGCGGGCAATAATAACGGTTGTGATGGGATAAGTATTCATGAAAATTCGGCAATCTGTTGATTTTATTTAAATTTTTCTCGTGACATTTTTTCTTAAAATCCTTCTGTCAAAAAGAAGAGTGACGTCAACATATATAGACAATGGCTTTTATGACTTTTATAGTCAATGAGGAATAAGGGGACAAAGATGCTATCTTTTAATAAAACACTAACCATTGCTGGCCGTACCATAGCCCAAAATACACCGCCCCTGATTATAGCAGAACTCTCAGGCAATCATGGCGGATCCCTTTCCCAAGCCTTAGCTCTGCTGGATCAATGTGCTGCTCAGGGTGTAGAAATGGTAAAGTTCCAGACCTATGAAGCCAGTACAATCACTTTAGACTGTGATCGACCAGAGTTCGTTGTTCAGACTGAGCTATGGAAAGACCGCAAATTGTATGATTTATACAAAGAAGCACAAACCCCTTTCGATTGGCATCCAGCTCTTTTTAATCACGCCCGCAAGTTGGGGATGATTCCGATCAGCTCCCCCTTTGATAGATCTGCTGTTGACCTTCTAGAAAGCCTAGACTGCCCGGCTTATAAGATCGCCAGTTGTGAAATGTCAGACTTTGACCTTCTTCGTACTGTTGCCAAAACAGGTAAACCGATCATATTATCAACTGGGGCTTCCTCTATACAAGAAATAGAAGAGAGCTTAACCTTTTTAGCTGATTTAAATGTTCGAAACGTCTGTTTACTCCATTGTATCAGCAATTACCCAACACGCGCCAAACAAGCCAATCTTGCATCCATTCAACACTTGGCTGACAAGTTTAACATTCTTGTGGGTTTCTCTGATCATACTGAAGGCTTAACGATTCCGACAGCTGCTGTGGCATTAGGCTCTGTCATCATTGAAAAACATGTCAGACTGGATGAAGATACGGAAAGTATTGATAGTGCTTTCTCCCTTCAAGCCAGTAAAATCAAGAAATTAATCAAGGCATGCAATCGCAGCTGGAAAGCGCTCGGAGCGGCAAGAGTTATGCCTTTTGAAAGCGAAGTGGACACCCTAAGGTTTAAACGCAGCCTCTATATCACTGAAGATATAAATAAAGGCGACCTCTTCTCCCACACATCGGTCAAAAGCCTGCGTCCCTCAGGCGGTATGCACACAAAATATCTTCCCCAAATCATTGGGAAGGCTGCCACCAAAGATTTGAAACGGGCGACACCGCTCGAGCACCATATGATTGAGGGCTGGGCTCAGAAAAAAAATATACTCATTACAAGTGCCTCTAACAAATGGATCTTAATCACCCTCTTTAAAAAATCTGCCCTGCGAAAAGGGTTGAAGGTATATACTGCTGATATGAACCCTGAGTGCAAAGGTCAGAAGTACGGGGATGAATTCATCCAGCTTCCCGCTGATAATGATCCTGATTATAAACAAGCGTTGTTCCAAGCCTGCAAAGAAAATCATATTGGCATGATCATTCCCACCCGGGATGGAGAGCTCGCCTTCTTTGCTTCGATCAAAGAGGACCTCAACGAAGCTGGGATATTCCTGCCAATGCCATCAAAAGAGCATGTTGAAACCTGTATTGATAAACTCGCTTTTTACAAACATTGTCTCAATCATGATATGCCAGTGGCCCAAAAAATAGCCCCTGATCAAGTGAGGAAATTCCCAGTCTTTGTCAGACACAGAACGGGCGCCGCTGGTCAGCATGCAGAACTCATTCATGATTTATCCGAGTTACAGGCATTTCCAGACCTAGAGAATAGCATCATTCAGCCCTATATCGAGGCACCAGAATATAGC
This sequence comes from Temperatibacter marinus, assembly GCF_031598375.1. Lineage (NCBI taxonomy): Bacteria > Pseudomonadati > Pseudomonadota > Alphaproteobacteria > Kordiimonadales > Temperatibacteraceae > Temperatibacter > Temperatibacter marinus. The sequence goes on along the minus strand of NZ_CP123872.1, from coordinate 1,850,499 downwards.
TGTGATATTCTTTCCGACATGAACGGCAAGGCCTTACATGTCATCGTAAGAGAGCGCTTAAAAATCAAAAAAGGTGAAAGTAGAAAATCCCTCATTGTTAATAAGCAAAACATCGCAACTTTGGCAAAGAAATGCGCTGACAGTTTAAGTCTGAAGGGGCACTCTTTGGTGCAAATCTTTGATCACCCTCACAAAGGACCTCTGTTGATCGAAGTGAATGCACGATTTGGGGGGTGCTCTTATCTTTCAGTCACTGGGGGGCTAGACAGTCCAAAGCATCTGATTGACATGATGCTTGGACAATTTAAACCAGATACAGACTTTAAAACATTTTACGGATTAGAAAGTCATAGAAAAGGCAAAAATATAACGTATAAACATAAGTCTCTCTAAGAAACTGAAAGCGGCATTCCTTCATTATGAACATTCAATTTATCATTGAGGCCTCTGAAAAAAGTGGCCTTGGCCGCGTGAGGCGCTCAATCGCTCTTGCCGCTGCTCTTCAAAAAGAAGGCGCAGCCGTTCAGATCGTCGCCCCGTTCAGTCAAACGGCATGCCGGATGATTTTGGCCTATAAAATACCTATGATGCAGACGGTGTCGCCCTCTTCAGAAATGACGATCGTAGATGCAGGTCCTGAGTATCAATTGTCTCTTTATGATAAACTGCCTCAGCAGATGAAACTCGTGGTGATCGATGACATTGCAAATTGTCGTCTCATGCCAGATATCATCATCAATCCAAATATCTATGCCCAACAATTGGACTATTCCTATTTAGGGAACCCAAGGCTTCTTGGCGGTCCCAAATACCATTTGGTAGAAAAGGAGTTTTTCGCCGTAGGGAGTGAAAAAAAAGATATTGATATCCTAATAAGTTTTGGCGGATCAGCTGTTGAGGAATATATTCAACAAATTGCCATCGCTCTTGAGCCTTATAGCCAAGACTATAGCATTCGGATTGCTTCGCCCAAAGCTCTAAGGCCGACCTTAACCCGCTCACTTCAAACAGAGATTAATCAAGAAATGAGTGCCTTACTAAAACGCAGCAAAGTCTATCTTGGAGGAGCTGGAGCCACTGTTTTAGAAGCCCTCGCTGCCAATTGCCAGCTGGTTGTGACCCGTGTTGCTGAGGATCAGAAGATGAACACGCTTGCACTAAGAGCTCAAGAGATCAGTGTCTGTGATCTCTTTGATCCATCTATTCTAACTGAAATGGCAATTGACGCTATCAACAATCCAAGGCACTATTCGATAAAGCTAATCAATTCAGCCATTTACAGAACCGCAAGGGCACTTTTATCTTGAGAAAAAAAGGCTTACTTATAGATCTCGACGACACCCTTTATGCAGAAAAAACCTATGTGTTGAGTGGGTTTAAAGCTGTCGCGCAATTCCTCGCAAAACAGACGACGTTGTCTGAGGAAATATTGTATGATTTTATGGTTCAGGATCTTGCAAAAAACGGCCGAGGTCAGACTTTTAATCGTGTCCTAAATTATGCCGAGGTTTCAATTACAAATCATCTTGTTCAACAGTTAATCCAACTGTACCGAAATCATGAACCAGACATTGCACTTTTTGACGGTGTTTACGAACTTCTGGAACATCTTAAAGTCAGTTTTACACTTATTCTTGTTACGGACGGGTTACCTGTCATGCAAATGAATAAAGTGAAAGCTCTCGAGCTTGAGTTTATCTTTGATCATATTTATTATCCCTGGAGCTACAAACATCCAAAGCCCGCACCAGAAAGTTATGATTACCCCCTTAAAGAGATTGGGTTAAAGCCAAGCCAGGCCATAATCATAGGCGACAATCCAATCAACGATGCTGGCCCCGCTAAAGCCTTAGGCATTCCATTTTGGCAAATCCACAGCGAGACAAAATTAAGAGCTGAAACATGTGAAAAATTCTTTTTAAACTTTACCGATATCGGCGCTTATCTGGAGGAAACTGATGAGTGAACCCTCAAAAACTATTTGTATCATCCAAGCGCGTCGGGGATCGTCTCGATTACCTGACAAAGTTTTAAAACCTCTCGGCAGCAGGCCAGTACTTGCCCATGTAATCCAACGAGCGAGAGCAATCCCCGGCGTTGAAACTGTGGTGGTCGCCATGCCTGACGAGCCCGCAAGTAAACCTCTCATGACACTTGCAAAACAAGAAGGGGCTCTGGCCTATCAAGGCAGTGAGAATGATGTTCTTGATCGCTACTATCAGGCGGCGCTTTATGAAGCAGAGCAAAGCTCAGTCCTAGCAGATCATGTTATGAGGATCACTTCTGATTGTCCTTTGCTGTCCTCTGCGGTTTGCGGTGACTTAGTGTCAAAATATATCGCCGAAAAATCTGACTACGGAGCCGTGGTAGACTTTCCTCATGGATTAGATTGTGAATTATTTAAATTTGACCTTCTAAAAAAATGCCACCACTCAACAGAGAATAGTCATGACCGAGAGCATGTAACCCTTTGGATGAAGCGTAAACAAGGCCTTAAGACATCTTTTTACCATGCGGATAAATCTTATCATAGCGCCAACAGATGGGTCGTAGATTATCCTGAAGACTATCAATTTCTAACGACTCTATTTGAGTTGATGGGGCCATCAATTGAAACAGCACCGTGGGATCAGGTGGTTGAATTTGTAGATAATCATCCAAGTTTACGAAATATTAATCAATTACAAGGCAAATTGTGGTCCGAAAAGACAGAAAAAATTATTGAAAATGCTCGGAAATGAGACACGAAATTTCGAAGGCAATAAGCATATTGCACAAACCCTTAGATTTCCAATAAAAGCACTTTCATACAAACGAACTGTATAATAATTTATATCTAAAGGGAAACTGATCAATTTTATCATCTCAACTACTACTTGAGAAGGAAGTCGATCCATCTGTGCTGAGGTTAAAATTACATGATAGAAAATTTGTTAACGAAACTTACCATTCGGGCCAAACTTCTAGGAATTATCGCCGTTGTTATCACCTTGTTAATTATACAGACCATGATAACAATCTTTAACCTTCAGGGCATTAAGACAGAGCTAGAAGGCATTTCCGATAGAGACATGCCTCTGACTGAGATTATCACAGAATTAACAACCCACCAACTTGAGCAATCCATTTTGTTTGAGCGCTCGCTAAGGTTTGCTGTTCCTCAAGAGCGTCATGAAGGGACGACAGAAAATGTTACCCTCTACATGCGGAAATTTGAAGAATATGGTAAAAAAGTGGATTCTGAAATTTCAAAAGCTATTAAAATGCTTGAAACTTTCATCGATGAAGCTTCTTCAGACGTTGAAAAAACAGAATTTAAAAAGCTTTTATCTATCTTTAAAGACGTCTCTAAAGAACATAAGGTTTTTGATCAAAATATCCGCGAAATTAAGCTACATATTATCGAAACAGGATATCTCCCTGAGGAAAAAATCATTGCAGAAGCTGAAGATCTCGCTGACAATCTCGACAATGTCTTAGCAAACGCTCTCTTCGAAATTGAGGGTTTTACAAAAAACGCTATCCTCCAAACCGCAGAGCATGAAGAAGCAACCCTCCTTCTCATTTGGGTCATATCCCCTATTAGCATTCTTATCGGCTTGCTTTTGTCCTTTGTAATCTCTTCATCCCTCATGAACCAAGTCAATACGATGGCAGCCGCCGCAGAGTCACTTGCGGATGAAGATCTGGAAGTGGACATTAAAACATATAGTACACAAACCACGCTTGGAAAATTATCAGAGGCACTCGTTTCCCTAAAAGAAAACCTCCAACAAGCGAAAGACCTGCGTAAAGAGGCCGCAAAACAAGCAGACCGCGAAAGACAGCTGGAACAAGAGCGCCTTGAAATGGATCTGCATCGACAGGAAGAGGAAGTCCGACTTAAAGAAGAGAGTGAGCGCCAAGCCCAGGAAGAAATTCGTCAAGAACGCATACGTCTTGCCGATCAATTTGAAAACCAGCTGTCTGTCATTGTGAATAATTTAAATGAAAAAGCAACATTGCTTAAAGGTTCCGCCAAAATGGTCCGTGAATCTGCTGAGGATACGGCTGTAAAATCCAAAGAAAGTAATGAAAACTCCTTACAGGCGACAGAAAGTGTTCAGACTGTGGCTTCAGCCTCTGAAGAGATGGCTTCTTCTATCCAAGAAATTTCCATTCAAGTTCAATCTGCCTCTGAAGTTGCCATTTCAGCCAACAATGTCGCTGACAAGGCCGTGAACAATGTCAATAGACTTGACGGTGTTGCAGCCAACGTGAGCGACGTGATCAAACTCATTAACGATATTGCTGAACAAACCAATCTGTTGGCTTTGAATGCGACGATTGAGGCGGCCCGTGCCGGTGAGGCTGGCAAAGGATTTGCCGTTGTCGCCAGCGAAGTTAAAAACCTTGCAAACCAAACTGCAAGTGCCACTCATGAAATTGAAGACCAAATCAATCAGATGCAAAATGCCATTTCAGTGAGTGCTAATAGTGTGCGTCAAATCACTGATCAAATTGCGAGCATGGATGAAATCTCTCGTACCATCTCGGTGGCTATTCAAGAACAATCTACTGCTACAGCCGAAATTGGTCAATCTGCTGCCGTTGCGGCTAATATGACAACTGTTGTTTCAGAAAGCATTGATTCTGTTGGCCTTGCAGCCCAAGCAAATTCTTTAACGATGAGCTCAGTCGAAGAATCTGCTACAGATCTTCAACAACTTTCCGCTCAACTGGACCAACAGGTAAAAGCTGTTGTTTCAAGCATGCGTGGGAATTCATTAGAGAATTCAGATACTCCTCCTTCTATGGAGGCTGATAATGCCATTGCTGATGATGAAGACGTTGATTTGTTCTAAGAGGTCGCTGCTCCTCACCTCCATAACAGAGAATACAACCCTACGCTGACTCTTTACAATGTTCTTGTTTTGTTCTTTTTATTTTATACTCACTCTCCCTCCAAGAGATGATGAGAGACAATGCAAAAAGAAACAGACATTACCTATGCCTATATCGACTTCGATGGCTTTTTCGGCAGCGTAGAAGAGCAACACAACCCGGCCCTCCATGGGCGCCCGGTTGCTGTCCTTCCTTTTGCTGAAACAACAAGCACATGTGTCATAGCTGCCAATTACAAAGCGAAAGCCTTTGGGATTAAAACCGGCACCTCTATTCCTGACGCTTATAAATTATGCCCTGACATCACACTGATCCCCCAAGATCCAAGACGGTATTTGGATTACCACTTGCGAATCAAAAAAGCTATCACCAAGTCCATACCGATCTTTTCCGTCGGATCCATTGACGAAGTCACCTGCAAACTTGATCGAAGCGACAAAAAAAATCCCGAGGCTCTCGCAGCAAAAATCAAAGAAGATTTACGACAAGAAATTGGTTGTTTTGTCACCTGCACGATTGGTATGGGACCCAGCCGTCTATTGGCTAAAACAGCATCAGACATGAATAAACCAAACGGCTTGACGATCCTGCGGCCCCAAGACCTACCTGGCCCTCTTCTCAACTTGGAACTTGATGACATCCCTTATATCGCCAAAGGCTACGTCCGCCGCCTCAACAAAGCTGGGATTTGGACTGTCCGAGGACTCTGGAATACCAGTCCTAAGCAATTACGCGCCATATGGGGAAATGTGGAAGGCGAGAGAATGTGGTATCAACTGCATGGCTACGATGTGGTTGGAGAGCCCACAAAACGAAGAATGTTTGGCCATGGCCGTGTCTTACCGCCTGACTGGCGACATATGGACAAAGCCGTCCATGCTGCCCGCTTATTGCTCGTAAAGGCAGCAAGGCGTATGCGACGCGAAGGATATGTAGCGCGAAAAGTGGGTCTAAGCCTTAAGACAAGCCCCACACGCTGGAGTGATGAAGAAATTCTTCCTTATGTGGATGATGATCATACAATCTTAGCAGCCCTCACCACCATGTGGCAGAAAGCAGAGCAAAGTCTCCCTGCCTCTGTAAAGGTCCCTAATCTATATGTTTATTTACATGAACTACATCCTAAAGGGTCACTCCAGCATGATATTTTCACCCCGTCTGACCCTCAACACGACAAGTGGAGTAAACTCACCCATGCCATTGACCATTTAAATGAAAAATATCAAAAAACCAGTGTCAGTCTTGGCCCATGGCTGGAACCACCAGGTGGATATGCAGGCGGAAAAATCGCCTTCACACGTATTCCAGACGAGAAAGATTTTTGGTAACTAGGGCGCCGTTAATTTCCCTGTCATGCCGTACTTCTCAAGAATTTTAGCATAACGCCCATCTTTAATGAGGGTAGTGAGAGCCTGCTGAAGACGTTCAACGTGGGGGCTAGGCATTGATCGATGGGATGCCAAATACACATCAAAAGTCTCAACAGGCTCACTCAATGTTGCTTTTAGGAAAGGGTAATTCGCGAGGGAATTTTGGGCAATTGTTGCTTCCGTATACCAAGCATCTATTCTGCCTTTATGAAGCATATTCAGCAGCATATCATTGCCATTAGGGGATTTACGTACATTCTTATACCCATTCTCGTCCAACCAGTTATCCCAGCTTGTACCGCTATGAACACCAACCGTCTTATGAAATGCCAGTTTGGGAGTCATTTTCTCATCATTCAACGTTACGAAATGCGTAGAACTCGAATAGATTTTAACTGCCCAACCATAGTCACTTTCTCGACTGGGTGTCCGTGTAAAAGGAAAGATCAAACCCTCTTTCGTTTGCTGCAAGAGCATTTGAGATCGTCGCCAGGGCAATCGCCTAATTTCTGGTGTCAATCCAGCTTCTTGAAACATTGCTGTAACAATCTCAAAGGCATAGCCAGGTTTGCGAGCATCCGCAGTCACCATAGGCGGTGCCAGCAAAGTATAGACCTTTACAGAACGCGAGTCGTCCAAAGGGTCCGCACTGACTGATGCAGAAACAAAAACAAAAAGATAGAAGAATAGATATACGATTCTTGTCATGACACACTCATGCAAAACTCGTCCCAATCACAAACACTCTAGCACTTCACAGATGAGATTTAAAGTTATTCGTCGAAAGAAAGTGTCACTTCTTCTGAAACAGCAAATGATTGGCATGTCAAGACATAACCTGCCGCGACTTCCTCTGGCTCTAATCCTTGATTTAAGACCATTTCAACATCACCCTTGAGGACCTTGGCGCGGCACGTACAACACACCCCTCCTTTACAGGCAAAAGGCGCATCCAGGCCACCGTCAACGGCGGCATCTAAGATAGAGACTTCATGATCTGCACGGATTGATTTTTCATCCCCGTCCATAATTAAGTTAATCTTGGCAAGACCTTCTGTCGCCATCGCACGTTTTGGTGCCGCTGGCTTTTGTCCCTCAGATAGAAATTTTTCATGATGAACCAGCATGCTCGGCACACCCGCTTCTGCCGTCACCTCTATAACGGCGTCAATCATTGCTTCGGGTCCACAGACAAAGGTATGGTCCACTTGTGATATATCGACCATGCGGCCAAATATTCCACGTATTTTCTGAGAATCTAACCGTCCTTGAAAGAAGGGGATTTCCAAATCTTCTTGTGAAAGAAAATGCCAATAACTGAAGCGATCAATAAATCGATTTTTAAGTTGTGCTATTTCCTCACGAAAGAGTGTGCTTCGCCCCGTTCTATTACCATAAAAAAGCATAAAACGCGCGCATGGCTCGATTTCAAGAGTTGTCTTAATAATCGACATTATCGGTGTAATGCCACTGCCTGCAGCGAAAGCCACATAAGTCCGCTGCTCAGTAGGATTTAAGTCTACATTAAATTTACCAGAAGGAGTCATTACCTCTAATTCGTCCCCCGCAACAAGCTGGTCATTTGCAAAGGTTGAAAACAATCCCCCCTCCACTTTTCGAATAGCCACCGTCAGGGCTTCTTCTGAAACGCTTGAGCATATAGAATAAGACCGGCGAATTTCAGAGCCATCAATAGACTTAATAAGTGTAATATGTTGCCCTTGCTCATAACGATATGCTTCTTTCAAATGAGGCGGAACCTGGAAGGTTACTACCACCGTTTCTGGTGTATTTTTTATGACATGAGCAACTTTCAATGGATGTTTTTGATACATGCTATTTTCCTAGAGAGCTTTATATACACTTAAAATATTCAAAGGGTTCAAGGCAATCCTTGCACCGATACATAGATTTACAGGCCGTCGAACCAAACTCGCTAACACACTCTGTGTGATTGCTGTCGCATTGCGGGCATTCCACAATCGGGGAAGCCCCAAAGAGGACAGCTTTCCCGCTGGAAGCCATTCCTACAGGCGCGGCGATGCCATAGTCTTTTAACTTAGCCCTACCCTCTTCAGTGATCCAATCAGTGGTCCAAGCAGGAGATAGCACAGAATTTATGGCAACTTGGGGATACCCTGAAGTTTCGATAGCCGCCTGGATGATTGTATGGATTAATTCTGTCGCTGGACATCCACTATAAGTGGGCGTTACATCGACTTGCACATGGCCTTCATGTGTGATCCTGACATCTCTCACAATCCCCAAATCCAACACTGATAGTGCTGGCACCTCTGGGTCCATGACAGTTTCTAAACGTTTCCAAATCAAGCCTGTATCAACCATTATTACCAAACCGCACCGCTTGATTTAGGGTAGCTTTTTTGCAAGAACTGCATCTCACACAAAAGATGTCCCAAATGTTCGCTGTGATGGCCATTATGTCGGCTGCCAATGACCCGCCCTGTCGTCTCAGGCCGAACAACACCGGCTGCATCCATGATTTCATGCATGGCTTGATCCCATTCTTCGCGAAGATCTTCACTTGCAACAGCAAGGCCATCCTCTGCAAGCGCGCGTTCCCATGCTGGTGTTTCAAACAATTCAGCAACAAAACGCCATAACTCATTAAATCCAGTTTGCAACCGACGATTACTCTCTTCAGTCCCCTGACCTAATCGCATGCACCATTCGCTAGAGAAGCGTCTATGATAAGTCACTTCTTTAATAGCCTTGGATGCAATCTCAGCGATACGGACATCCGAAGATTTGCTCAAACGCTCATACCGAATAAACTGATAAATGCTAAACATTACCATGCGAGCTGTTGTCATTCCCCAGTCTCCATTTGGTTGTTCAACTAGCCAGTGATTGCGAAAGTCAACTGTATCTCTAAGAAAGGCAAGGTCATCAGAATCTTTGCCTTGACCTTCAAGTTCTGCGGCATATGTAAGCCAAAGATCGGCTTGCCCGAATAAGTCTAATGATAGATTTGAACTGGCGATATCCAGTTCCAAATTAGGCCCCTTAGAAAGCCATTCTGCCCAGCGTTGACCAAGAATAAGGGCGTCATCACCAAGCCCCAAAACATATTGATAGTGTGGATTTTCTTCTGTGTAATAAGGACTATTCATGACTACATCTTCCCAACTTCATCAGGAATGTCATAGAAGGTTGGATGACGATAGACTTTATCTTGCGCGGGCCCGAAGAGCGCATCACCTTCGGCAGGATCACTTGCCGTGATATCCTTCGCCTTCACAACCCATATACTTTCGCCCTCGCTCCGGCGGGTATAAAGATCACGGGCATTCTCGATCGCCATGGTTTCATCAGCAGCATGGACACTACCACAATGCTTGTGTGATAATCCGCGTTTTGAGCGAACAAAAACTTCGTATAAATCCCAATCTTTCATCTTTCTACTCCGCCGCTTGCTGTATTTTTTGTTTCTCTGCATAGGCTTCGGCTGCTTCACGTACCCAAGCGCCTTCATCAATTGCCTTACGTCTCGAATTCAGGCGATCGTCATTACAAACGCCATCGCCTTTAACAACAGCCCAAAATTCATCCCAATCGAGCTCTGGAAAATCATAATGGTTTGTGTCTTCATTCCAAACGACTCCTTCAGGTATTTTCAATCCTAAGAACTCTGCCTGTGGTATCGTAGCGTCCACAAACCGTTGTCTAAGCTCATCATTGGTAAAGCGCTTAATCTTCCATTTCATATTTTGACTAGGTGGCTGATCACTATCAGGCGGACCAAACATCATCAAGGATGGCCAAAACAAACGATCGAAGGCATCCTGCACCATCTTTTTCTGTGCGTCTGTGCCCTTCACCATAGCCAATAAGCTTTCATAGCCTTGCCTTTGATGAAAGCTCTCTTCCTTACAAACCCGGATCATCGCACGAGCATAAGGACCATAAGAACAGCGACAAAGAGGAATTTGATTGGTTATGGCTGCGCCATCGACGAGCCATCCTACAGCGCCTACATCGGCCCAGGTCATTGTGGGATAATTGAAAATTGTAGAATATTTTGCTTTTCCACTGTGCAAATCATCGACCATTTGTTCCCGAGAAGTGCCTAAGGTTTCTGCACCGCTATAGATATAGAGCCCATGACCTGCTTCATCTTGAATCTTAGCAACCAAAATCATTTTGCGCTTCAACGTCGGGGCACGTGTAACCCAATTCCCTTCAGGGAGCATACCGACAATTTCACTATGGGCGTGCTGAGACATCTGGCGCACCAAAGTTTTACGATAGCCTTCAGGCATCCAGTCTTTTGGTTCAATAAACTCTTCAGCGTCAATACGTGCTTGAAATTGTGCTTCATTTTCAGCGTCATCTCGCTTGAGACCTCGCTGAGCTTTCGCCTTCTCTTCTGCTGTTCTTAAGTCGGTATCATACATATGCCACTCCCTTCGTTTGGGCCAAATCTTTACCCAAAGTTGATGTGAATATATAATTAATTGACCAATTGGTCAATTAATTATTATCGCCCTTTAAAAACTGGCTGTCTTTTTTCTAAAAAAGCTTTTACTCCTTCAGCATAATCATCACTAAAACCACACTTCTGCATAACATCCCTCTCTAGATCAAGCTGGCTGTCCAAATCATTACTATAGGACTGATTGAGAGCATACCGAGTCGAGACAAGACCAAAGGTTGGCTGTTCTGCCATCCGCTCAACTGTCTCTGTGACAAAAAGTATAAATTCAGATTCTGGCTTAGAATATGCAATCATTCCCATCTCGACAGCCTCTTCGGCCATAACTGGGCGGGCTGTCATGCAAAGCTCGCGCGCACGGGCTAATCCCACAAGCTTGGGTAGGATATAACTTCCGCCTGCATCGGGAATAAGGCCTAGATTGGCATATACCTGCACAAATTTCGCTGTGTCCAGCGCAACAACAATATCACAGGCAAGAGCCAAATTCGCCCCGGCCCCAGCGGCTACTCCATTCACAGCAGCAAGAGTAGGTACTGAGAGTTTATACAAGCGTCTCATCAGGGGATTCCACCCAGTCTCCACTGTTTCACCGAGGTCAGGACGGCTATCTCCGCCGCCCATTCTATCATTCAAGTCTTGCCCGGGACAAAAGGCACGGCCAGACCCTGTTAGACACAACACCCGCAGAGAGGCATCTGCCTCTATAACATCAAAAACATCTTTTAGTTCTGTGATCATTTTAGACGTTACGGCGTTGAGTTTTTCAGGTCTATTTAAGGTGACCCAGGCTACACCGTTCTTTGGTTCAAACAAAATTGTCTCATATGTCATAATACACTCCCGTATGCGCGTTCTATATAATTTATTGACCGTGCGGTCAGGAAAGTCAATAATAGGATTTAGAGTTATAAAGGAAATAAGGAAATATTTATGTCTGCAGTCCACTATTCAGTTGAACAGTTCACAGCTTTTTTAACGGTCGACAATCCGCCGGTAAATGCCATAAGCCATAGTGTACGACAAGGACTGGCCGACGGCATTACTGCTGCACAAAAAGATGAGAGAGTTAAATCAATCGTCATTCACTGCGCAGGACGCAGCTTTATGGCAGGAGCGGATATCAAAGAGTTTGGAAAACCACCGCAAGAACCTCATCTTCCCGATGTATGTCATCACATTGAAGCCTGTAATAAGCCTGTGATCGCTGTCATCCACGGCGTCGCTCTGGGCGGGGGGCTAGAGATAGCACTTGGAGCTCATTATCGGATTGCTGATGAAAGTGCACAACTTGGATTACCAGAAGTCAATCTGGGTTTAATCCCTGGCGCAGGTGGAACCCAGCGCACACCGCGCCTCATCGGCGTAGAAGCCGCAACTGACCTCATCACCTCAGGCAAACCAATAAGAGCCGATAAAGCGCTTACGTTAGGGTTAATTGATGCAGTTGTAGAAGGCGCTCTGAAAAAGGCTGCACTTAAATTTGCTCACTCTGTTCAAGAGAAAGAAATTCCTAAGCCCTATGCCCAAAAGCCCGCCATCCCTTCTGAAACTTTTTTCGAAGACACACGTAGACTTCTTAGCAAGCGTAAAAAGGGCTTTGAGGCACCGCAAGCCTGCATCAATGCCGTAGAAGCAGCAAGTACACTCTCTTTCATGGACGGTATGAAACGCGAAAGAGAACTGTTCATAGAGTGTCGAAACAGCTCCCAATCTGCGGCTCAGCGTCACATGTTTTTTGCCGAAAGAGAAAGCCTAAAAGTTGAGGATGTTCCAAGAGAAACATCTGCCTATCCAATTAAATCAGTTGCAATCATCGGGGCCGGCACAATGGGAGCAGGCATAGCGATCGCTTTCTTAGACAAAGGGATGCCTGTCATTCTGAAAGAAGTCAGTGAAGAGGCCTTAAAAGCAGGAATAAATAGAGTGGAAATGAATTACGCACAGCAAGTCAAAAAAGGCCGGCTGAGCGAAGCCATGAAGGACAGTCGCCTTGCGCTGTTAAAAGGCAGTATCGACTATGGTGATTTATCTGATGTTGATCTTGTCATAGAAGCCGCCTTTGAGAAGATGGACATTAAAAAGCTTATTTTTGCTGAGTTAGATAAGGCTGTTAAAAAGACATGCATCCTTGCCACAAACACAAGTTATTTAGATGTGAATGAAATTGCAGAGTCTGTCTCTAATCCAAAAAATGTTATCGGCCTTCATTTTTTCAGCCCTGCCAACATTATGAAATTGCTCGAGATTGTCCGCGGCAAAGCAACCTCTATTGAAACATTGAATACCGCTCTGCAACTCTGCAAAAAAATTGGCAAAGTCGGTGTGGTTTCAGGGGTTTGTTTTGGCTTCATCGGCAACCGAATGTTCCAACACTACCAGCGCGAAGTCGGCCTTCTCATGATCGAGGGTGCAACGCCGTGGCAAATCGATCAAGCCCTCACCAAATATGGTATGCCCATGGGCCCCTGTGCTGTTGCGGATCTGGCAGGATTGGATATCGGATACTTTACTCGACAAAGCCTAAGTGATGATCAATATGAAGCCAAAGCCTTTCTCTTGCATGATCGGTTGGTCGAAATGGACCGCAAAGGACAAAAGACTGGTGCAGGGTTTTACGACTATGCTGATCGTCAAGGCTCGCCCTCTGCGATGGTCGAAAATATGTTGAGCGAAATTTCTCAGGAACTTGGCATTGAAAGGCGCGCCGTCTCAGAGGCTGAAATCGTAGAAAGAACAATTGACGCTCTAATTTGTTCTGGTAGCGAAATATTATCTGAAGGCATTGCAGCGCGTTCTAGTGACATCGATGTTGTATATTGCAACGGCTATGGATTTCCGCGCTGGCGCGGCGGCCCTATGCACTATGCCACTCATCACGGAAAAGCCATCATTCGCGCTCGCATTGAGGGCTATGCAGAAAAATTTGGTAATCGATGGTGGCGAGTCTCGGACTGGCTAAAGGACTAACCCTCTATCCCAACCAAGGCTTCAGCAAATTGCTTCGGATCAAAAGCATCGAGGTCTTCGATGCCTTCACCGACGCCAATGGCATGCACTGGCAATCCGAATTTATCTGCGCAAGCGACAAGAACACCGCCGCGCGCTGAGCCATCCAACTTTGTCATCACAATGCCACTGATTTGAGCAAGCTTTTGGAAAACTTCAACTTGATGAACTGCATTTTGTCCTGTAGTTGCGTCTAAGACGATCACTGTATCGTGAGGGGCATTCTCAATTTTCTTGCCGATGACTCGGACAACTTTAGCCAGTTCAGCCATCAATTCTTCTCTATTTTGAAGACGGCCTGCTGTATCAATCAACAAAACATCTACAGCTTCTGCCATAGCACGGTCCAGAGCTTCATAGGCAAGCGCCGCAGCGTCAGAGCCAATTTCCTTGGTAATCACAGGAACCCCAACGCGGTCACCCCATACAGTTAACTGTTCAACGGCAGCTGCACGAAACGTATCCCCTGCTGCCAGCATCACAGACTTGCCTTCATCCCGATATTTCTTTGCCAATTTGCCAATGGTGGTGGTCTTGCCCGCCCCATTGACGCCCGCCATTAAGATCACGTGAGGCTTGTTTTCAGAGTTAAGTGATAGCGGCTGTGCAACTGGAGAAAGGATTTTCTCAATTTCAGTCGCCAAAAATGCCTTCACCTCTTCATCCGTGATTTCTTTATCGAACCGCCCTTCAGCAAGACTCTCTGTTAATTTCATCGCGGTTGACACACCAAGATCAGAGGCGATCAACAGATCTTCTAATTCTTCAAGAGTTTCACTATCCAGCTTACGCTGGGTAAAAATACTTGATATCCCCCCTGAAATAGCACTTGAGGAACGGTTCAACCCGTCCTTCAGGCGTTTGAACCAGCTCTTCTTTTCTTGGGGCGCTTCCTCAGGGGTCGCATTAAAGTCGGCCTTCTGGGATTCTGCAACCTGATCCTGAGACTCGTCTTTGTCTTTATTTTTACTGAACCAGCCCATAGCCTACCCTTTAAATGTCGCTTTCATGATTTTGTCACTATGAGCAGAAAGGATGACATCAACAATCTGCCCTTCTGCTATATTGCCTGCATAGGCCCCAAGTTCAAGAGTCACAGGAATAAATTGTTCACTATGTCCTGTAGCAAGACCGCTTTCAGAAATTTTCTCGATTAGCACTCTGTCACTTCGTCCATCGCTCGCCTTAAATAGCTTTTGGACTTGTTGCTCGCCGAGCATCCGCAATCTTGAGGCGCGTTCTTTACGAATGGCTTTCTCCAGTTGTGGCATCCTCGCCGCAGGGGTGCCATCGCGCTCAGAATAAGGGAAAACATGTAACCAAGTTAGGTCACATTCCTCCACAAGCTTCAAACTATTCAGAAACATTTCTTCAGTTTCAGTCGGAAAGCCCGCAATAATATCAGCACCGAAGACCATATCTGGCCGGTATTTTTTAACGCGAGTACAAAATTCAATGGCCTCTTCTCTGAGATGGCGTCGCTTCATCCGTTTCAAAATCATATTGTCGCCAGCTTGCAAGGACAAATGCAGATGGGGCATCACTCTTTGTTCACTGATTAATGCATCGTAAAGAGGCTCATCCACCTCAATACTATCAATGCTTGAGATGCGGAGACGGGGAAGGTCCGGCACGAATTCCATAATCTTCTGGACCAACACCCCTAAGGTAGGCTGTCCGGGCAAGTCTGCACCGTAGCTCGTAATATCTACACCGGTGAAAACAACTTCTTGAAAGCCGCGTCCCACAAGCCGCTTAATTTGATCAACCACCTCACCCATGGGGACAGAACGACTGTTGCCACGGCCGTAAGGAATGATGCAAAAAGTACAACGGTGATCACAGCCATTTTGAATCTGAACAAAAGCCCGGGCTCGATCTGCCATTCCATCGATTAAATGACCCGCAGTCTCTTTCACTGAGAAGATATCATTCACCTGAACTTTTTCTTCTTGGCTCAAATCTAAATTAAGAAAGCTTTTTGCCTCAAGCTTTTCGTGATTCCCGATCACTGTATCAACTTCATCCATTTGGGCAAATTGCTCAGGATCAACTTGGGCTGCACAGCCAGTGACTATCACAGTCTTTGTAGGGTTTTCCCGCTTCATTCTCCGAATGGATTGTCTAGCCTGTCGTGTTGCTTCTGCTGTCACTGCGCATGTATTAAAGATGATAGCATCTTCCAGCCCAGCTGCGTCCGCATGATTTTGCATCACTTCGGATTCGTAACTGTTCAAACGACAACCAAAAGTTACCACTTCTGCGCGTTTCGGAGAAGACTTAGTCATTTATCATCACCTCTCCGTTGAAAGAATAAGCGATCGGCCCTGTCATCATGACAGTCCCATCACTTTGATACTCAATCTCAAGCCGACCCCCGTCCAATTCTATGACAGAACGTCTTGAGGTTATTTGTCGACGATATGCGGCGACGCCAGCTGCGCAAGCCGCAGTACCGCAGGCTTCGGTCACACCAGCGCCTCGCTCCCAAACTCTTAAACGAAGACTGCCATCCGCTTGCAAAAAAGCAAATGCGACATTCACATATTCAGGAAACAGAGAGTGTGTCTCAATTTTAGGGCCCATTTTCTCAAGAAAATGATCATCAGGAATTGAATCCATAAAGAAAGTGACATGTGGATTGCCCATCGATGTGCAAACAGCTGCCGGCAAGCCATACAAATCTAAATCCACTGAAAGTGTATTCATCTCTTTTGCCAAAGGCACATCCTGCGCTAAAATTTTAGCTTTGCCCATAGTCACTTTTATAAGACCATTTGCCTTCTCTGCCTTTAGAATATCTGCATCCGTTTCAATGGTGCAGCGGCGTTGCCCTTTTTCTTCTATGATGAGATGTCCAATACACCGTGTCGCATTCCCACAGGCCCCAACACGTGTTCCGTCTGCATTCCAAATCTCCATGAAGACATCAGCCGTCTTACTTTGACGCAAAATGATTAATTGATCACAGCCAATTCCTCTTTTGCGATGGCAAAGAGACTTTGCTTTACAGTTGCTCATCGAGAACTCGCAAGAGCGCGCATCGAAAATGACAAAATCATTCCCAAGTCCGTGCATCTTTCTAAATGGCATATGTCTCATAGCGCTGCTCATAATCGGCCTTATACCTCAATTTGTCTACAGGTGAAGCTCTTTTTGTCATAAAACTGTTAACGAAATCTGCTTTTTCGTTTATTGAAGACACATACCACAATTAAAGGATACATTTATGTCAATAAATATTCTTGTATTATGCACTGGAAATAGTGCACGCTCTGTCTTAGGGGAAGCCCTTCTAAATAAATTGGGCAATGGAAGAATTTCAGCTTATAGCGCTGGATCTAATCCCACGGGTAAAGTTAACCCTGCTGCTCTTCGCCTTTTAGACAGCAAAGGATTTGATACATCAGAATACAGGAGCAAAAGCTGGGATGAGTTCACAGACACTCATGCCGCTAAAATGGATATCGTGATAACAGTGTGCGGCAATGCAGCTGGTGAAACTTGTCCCATATGGCCCCTGAAGAATGGAGAACAGCCTGTACGCATTCATATGGGTTTCCCCGATCCTGCGGATTTTGGCGAAACCGATAGCATTCGCGATCAGGCCTTTGCGAAAGTATATGAAGCGCAAGTTAAAACCTTCTCAGCTATTATAGCGCTTCCGCTTGAGAGCATGCCAAGAGAAACATGGGCTGAGGCTCTGAATGCAATCACGGTAGCCGACGTAACTCTATAAGGGACTTCACATGCAAAAAAAATTAACAGCAGAATTTCTTGGGACCCTATTTTTACTCATGACAGTCATTGGTTCTGGCATAATGGGTGAGGCTCTAGCTCAGGGCAATGATGCGATTGCTCTTCTTGGGAATACCATTGCAACGGGTGCAATACTTGTGGTTCTGATCACAATCTTCGGCCCAATCTCTGGAGCACATTTTAATCCTGCTGTTACGCTGGTGATGAAAGCACGCGGAGAGCTATCCAGAAAAGAAGCTGCGGCCTATATTGTGGTTCAAATCATAGCCGCCGTCAGCGGTGTTCTCATCGCCCATCTTATGTTCGACCTTCCTATTCTTCAGGAGTCGTATAAAGCCCGCACTGGCGTTGGTCAGTGGACCGGAGAACTTGTTGCGACATTCGGACTGTTGGCTACAATTCTTGGCAGTGTAAAATACAAACCAGAAAGTACGGCCATGATGGTCGGTCTCTATATTACTGCTGGCTACTGGTTCACATCAAGCACGAGTTTCGCTAATCCTGCCGTGACCATAGCCCGATCATTTTCAAATACTTTTGCCGGCATCGCCCCTGAAGATGTTATCGCTTTTATTGCCTGTCAATTAGTCGGCGCATTCCTTGCATATTTTATCTTTGCATCCCTCACAAAAGAGGGTAAATAATCTTTAAGAGGATAAAATCGCGTTTAAGACGATGAATAAGACAGAAAGTATAGGCAATTATGATCAGTGAATGGCTTACGAGCCTTTTCGCCAAAAGCATTCCCGGAGCAAAAAAATTAGGCTTAGTTGATGAGGCGGTCGCCATACGTGCGCGCTATGAGCGCCACAAAAGAAATTGGCGACCGCACATTGAACGGACAAAATCTACAATCACGTCAGCCCTGGCTGAGACACCTAAAAATAGAGCAGCTCTTGTTCTTGGCGCCGGCGAATGTATTGACATCCCTCTCTCAAGTCTCGTTCGACATAGAGCTGGGGGCTATCTTTTAGATGCTGTTAACCTTCCGGCCATTCGCGGCAGAATACGGCCCTATTCAAATATTGATTACATTTTATATGATGTCACAGGTTTTATAGATGATAGTAAAAAACAAGCGAGCATGCCAAAATTGAGACGTCGCCCTGGCCTCATTGTAAGTTGCAATATGCTTTCACAAATCTATTTACCCTTTGTAAATTTTCCGCCACAAGACGAAGACGACCTGATAATTCAGCGAATGATCGTGGAAGAACACATCAAAATGCTTAAATACGGTCCAGCGCCTGCACTCTTGATCAGTGACTATAAGAAAATCGTAAAACAGGGCGACCAGAGTGAAACCTATGCAACCCTCCCAGCAGACCTGCTCGAAGAAGGTGCTCTTCTTGGCCCACCTGAAAATGAGTGGGACTGGGATATTTGCCCCACAGGCGAGCTTGGAAAAGACATCCGAGCCCAGTTAAAAGTAGGGGTTTGGAGGTTTCCATACAGACCAGAGACACCCGTTAAAGAAAAGGATTAATCGTGCTTGAGGTAATTCAAATTCCTGTCATGGAGGATAATTATTTATACCTTATTCATGACAAACATAGCCTACAAACAGCCATCGTAGATCCCGCCGTAAAAGACCCAGTCCTTGAGGAATGCGAAAAACAAGGTTGGACTTTGACGCATATTTTAAATACGCATCATCACTGGGATCATACTGGTGCCAACAAAGCATTGAAAGCTGAGACAGGCTGTGAAATCATTGGCTTTGAAGGAGATGCTGAACGTATTCCTGGCATTGATCGCACCGTCAAGGAAGGGGATAAAATCTCACTTGGCAGTCATCATGCACAAATCTTTGAAGTTCCTGGCCATACGTCTGGTCATATCGCTTTTTATTTTGAGAATTCGAAAGCCCTCTTTATAGGAGATACATTATTCGCCATGGGTTGTGGACGTTTATTTGAAGGGACGCCGCAGCAAATGTGGTCCAGCTTTGCTAAGTTTATTAACTTACCTGATGAGACAGTGATCTACTGCGCACATGAATATACACAATCTAATGGTCGCTTTGCCCTAACAGTGGAACCGGAAAATACAGACCTGATCAACCGGATGGTAGACGTGGATCGCTTGCGCACTGAAAACAAACCAACGGTTCCATTCCTGCTTGGATTAGATAAGGCCACCAACCCTTTTCTTAGACCAAACAGCGCGGCTATTCGAGAGAAGCTAGACATGAAATATGCCAGTGACGCCGAGGTCTTTGGTATGTTAAGATCTATGAAAGACAATTTCTAGAAAATTACTATTATATTATTTCTACGGGAGGAGAGATTCATGAAGAAAATAAAAACGCTGATCGGGACAGCGATGTTGGCTGCAAGCTTAACTGCTTGTGACAATAAACCTAAGGAAACCAATATGGAAGATCCCTATCTCTGGCTTGAAGAAGTCGAAGGGAAAGAATCCCTTGCATGGGTAGAAGACAGAAATACAGAAACATATGCCCGCCTGAAAGAGGATTCTCGCTTTAACGGCTTTATGGAACGATCTTTAGAAGTGTATAATGCTAAAGACAAAATTGCTTATGGCAGCATTCGCGGAGATAAAGTTTATAATGTGTGGCGGGATAGCAAGAATACTCGCGGTTTATGGCGCATGATAGACCTAGAAGAGTATAATGCCGGGAAGGACACATGGGAAACCATCTTAGATTTTGACAAACTAGCCGCGGACGAAAAAGAAAACTGGGTTTACAAAGGCCGTGATTGCTATAGTGAAACAGGTCGATGCCTTATTCGCCTTTCTAGGGGCGGCACTGATGCCATCGTTGTTCGTGAATTCGACATGAAGACAAAAAGCTTTGTCGAAGGTGGATTTTCATCCCCTGAAAGCAAACAATATCTT
This sequence comes from Temperatibacter marinus, assembly GCF_031598375.1. Lineage (NCBI taxonomy): Bacteria > Pseudomonadati > Pseudomonadota > Alphaproteobacteria > Kordiimonadales > Temperatibacteraceae > Temperatibacter > Temperatibacter marinus. Next base: position 1,830,159 of record NZ_CP123872.1, on the reverse strand, counting down.
GCTTGGTATGATCAAGACACCTTGATGATTGCCACTGACTTTGGCCCAGAAACAATGAATGATAGTGGCTATCCTAGACAAGTGCGCCTATGGAAACGGGGCACAGAACTTTCAACAGCGGAAATGATCTTCGAAGCACCAAAAACAGATACTTTTTCATTCCCTACAGCAAGCCGTCGTCATGATGGCACTTATGTAGGCGTTCTGCATGGGCCCTCATTTTTCACACGTGAATTTAATGTTATGGTAGAGGGAAAACTCACTAAACTTGCAATCAGTGAACACGCTGAACTTACAGGTTATATGGGAGATACAATGATCCTAAGCATGCGGAAAGACTGGATTGTCGGCTCTAAAACAGCAAAAGCCGGCACCCTTGTTTCCGTAAAAGTTTCTGATGCAGCTGCTGATACTGTTGAGAATAGTCTTGCAACTGTTTATGCACCTGCTGAAGGGGCTAGCATTGATGGCACCTCTATCGGGAAAGATCGCATTCTTGTCAATGTACTTGATAACGTTAAAGGTAAAATTATCGCTCTCCACATGAAAGAGGCAGAGTGGATTAGTTCAGACATTAACCTGCCAGCAAATGGTACCGTCAGCATCCTATCAAATGATGACAGTACAGATGAAGGCTTTCTTGGGTATGACAGCTTCCTACAACCAGACACCGTTTATCATATCAATGCCGCTGGTGAGACTAAAGCTATTAAATCTCTTCCCGCTCGCTTTGATGCTCGTGACCTTGTGACAGAGCAAAAATTTACGACAAGCAAAGATGGGACTAAAGTGCCTTACTTTGTTGTGCGTCACAAAGACACCAAAATGGATGGGAAAACTCCAACCCTACAGTATGGCTATGGCGGCTTTGAAATCTCTATAAAGCCTGGCTATCTGGGCGGCCTGAATATGCAGTGGATTGAGAATGGCGGCGCTTATGTCGTCGCAAACATTCGCGGCGGCGGAGAATACGGCCCGTCTTGGCACCAATCTGTACTAAAGGAGAATAGACAAGGCGCTTTTGATGACTTTATCGCTGTCAGTGAGGCACTGATAAACTCAGGCTTAACAAGTCCAAAGCATTTAGCTGTCCGTGGTGGTTCTAATGGGGGCTTATTAATGGGGGCTATGATCACGCAGCGCCCCGATCTTTATAACGGTGTCATTTGTGCCGTGCCGCTACTTGATATGCTGCGCTATCATAAATTGCTCGCCGGTGCCAGCTGGATGGGTGAATATGGCAACCCTGACATCCCAGAAGAACGGGCTTATATTGAAAAATACTCGCCTTACCAAAACCTGGATTCAGCCAAAGATTACCCTGAAGTCTTTTTCTACACATCTACAAAAGATGATCGTGTTCACCCAGGGCATGCCCGTAAAATGGCAGCAAAGATGTTTGGCATGGATAAGCCAGTGCTATATTATGAGAATACAGAAGGAGGGCATGCGGCGGCTTCGAATCTAAAGCAGCGTGCCTTTAGTGATGCCTTGCAGTTAGTCTACCTCATGCAAAAATTGCAAGACTAAACCTTGAGATCACCTGATTCTTATTATTTGAATTAGGTTTATAGAAACGAAATCCGCGGTTCACAAAAAAGTGTGTCTATCGCGGATTTTTTTTACTCAGCTCACTTCATAAATTTACAATTCTCAATAATGCGATTTATTAGAAAATATTACTATGTAATATAAATATATTAGAATTAATAAACATTATATGTCCAATATATTCTTTTTATTAGAAAAGTTTTTCTTTACAGCAAGGTAAAATCTTATAGTTTGTGGCTTGTATCCAACCGTCTTAAATAAAAGACTGGTTCAGTGAAAAGCATTGATGCCTCAACTATAGGAAAAGACCATGAATAGCATCCCGTTATTTTTAAGATCAGACAAACAGCATGTCCTTATCGCCGGCGCAACTTCTGCAGCCGTTTCGAAAGCCTCTATTCTCCTTGAGAGAGGTGTTAAAGTTTGCATGGTTGGTGAAGGGATGATTGACGTAGTTGCAGAGTCAGGCCTTCAAGATCTATTTGGTGATCAATTAAACCTGCTTAGCCGAGCCTTTAAGACAGACGACCTCCTAGGCAAGACACTTGTTTATATAGCAGAAAACGACCCCCTAGAGGAAGAACGCATCCTGACCTGGACAAATTTACGGAAATTACCAGTGAATGTGGTAGACAAACCAGCTGATTCAGATTTCACCACACCTGCCGCTGTGAAGCGAGGTGAAGTGTCTATTGCAATAGCCTCTGGAGGCGCAGCCCCTGTTTTCATCCGTCGCATCCGTGCCGTGCTTGAGCGCAGCCTACCCTCTTCGCTCTCAACGCTATCATCTGTTGCAGGGTCCATCCGTGGAAAGCTAAAAACAATCTTCAACACTGTAGAAGAGCGTCGTAAGTTTTGGGATGAAGTCTACGACAAGGCCGATGAATTCTCAGGCCTTAAAAATGATGAAGTCCACCGTAAGCTTCTGACACTTGCTAATGAAAAAGCAGAAACTTCTTCTCGTACAGGCCTTGTGCAATTGGTTGGTGCGGGCCCTGGGGATCCAGAACTTCTCACACTGAAAGCTCACAGAGCTGTACAACAAGCAGACATAATTTACTATGACAGGCTTGTGTCTCAAGACGTTCTGTCTCTTGCTCGCAGAGATGCTGAAATCATTTTTGTTGGTAAAAGAGAGGGAGATCACGGCGTTGGTCAAGATAAGATTAATCAACTCCTTGTTGAACAGGCTTTACTTGGCAAGACAGTTGTGCGCCTCAAAGGCGGTGATCCTCTGACATTTGCGCGCGCCGGTGAAGAGCTTGCTGAGCTGCGGGCTCACTCAATCCCTGTCCAAATCATTCCAGGCATCACTGCCCTCTCTGGGATAGCTTCTAAGACGCAAATCCCTCTGACAGATCGCAACCATTCTGCGAGCGTATCCTTAATCACAGGCACCTTAAAAGATGGCAGTACTCAGGACTGGAAAAGCCTTGCTGGAGAGGGTAAAACGCTTGCTGTATACATGGGCCTCAAAAAAGCGTCAGAAATTTCCTCAGGCCTCATAGAAGGCGGCGTTTCATCCTCCACGCCTGTTGCTATCATAGAAAATGGAACCCGCGCCAATGAGCGTCAATTTTACACAACCCTTTCAGAGCTTCCAACCATGGTCGAGAGAGAGGATGTAAAAAGTCCTGCTCTACTAATCATTGGAGATGTGGTGAGTGAAGCCGCGGCTCTACAAAATATCCATACAGAGATAAATCAAGCCCGTGTGGCGACAGCATAAAAGGATAGGTCCAATGGCAAAAAAATCAGAAGGCCCCCAAATCATAATAGCTAACCGTCTGGATGATGGACGCGTTGTCTTCCTCAGCAAGGCTGGTGGATGGTCTGTTACTCTTAACAACGCTGTTCAGGCTGACAACCCCGAGCAACTTAAGGCTTTACTTGAAACAGCTGTCAAATCAGTGGACGCAAATATCATTGTCTCTCCTGAGCCGATTGATGCCGCCTTATCAGGTGGTGGCGCTTTTTTCGAGCCCAGCCACATTAAATATAAAATTCAAAGTCAGGGCCCTACAGTCCGTCCTGATCTTGGCTATCAGGCTGCTGACATCAAGCAAGCTGGCACTGCTTAAGTAAGGACAGAGTTATGTATGCTTATGACACTTATGACCACGCCCTCGTGAATGCGCGCGTTGAAGAATTTAGAGATCAAGTGAACCGCCGTCTCTCTGGTGAACTTACTGAAGAAGAATTCAGACCGCTGCGATTGATGAATGGACTTTATCTACAGCTACACGCTTATATGCTCCGTGTTGCTATTCCATATGGCACTCTGAATAGCGCCCAACTGCATACCCTCGCGGATATTGCAGATAAATATGATAAGGGCTATGGGCATTTTACAACAAGACAGAACATCCAGTATAACTGGCCTAAACTTGTTGAAACACCCGATATTCTTGCCGATCTTGCAAGCGTTGAAATGCATGCAATCCAGACTTCTGGAAATTGCATTCGGAACGTGACCACTGATCACTTTGCAGGAGCCGCAAAGGACGAACTCTTCGATACTCGTCCTCATGGCGAACTTATCCGTCAATGGTCAACATTTCATCCAGAATTCAGCTTTCTACCTCGCAAATTTAAGATTGCTGTGGCAGGAGCAACCGTCGACAGAGCTGCACTACGCTGGCACGATATCGCCTTACAAGCTATCATTAAAGAGAGCGGTGAGCGCGGCTTTGAGGTCTATGTTGGTGGGGGTATGGGTCGGTCGCCGTTCATTGCTAAAACCATCCGTGACTTTATTCCGGAAGATCAACTGATCGCTTATCTTGAAGCCATGCTGCGAGTGTATAATCAAGCGGGCCGTCGGGATAACAAATATAAGGCTCGCATTAAAATTCTGGTTCATGAAATGGGCCTTGATGCTTACAAAGATGCTGTCGAGAAAGAATATGCTCTTCTCGATAAATCTAACATTGATGCGCCCAAAGCGGAACTGGAACGTCTCTATCGTTATTTCTTGCCGCCTACCCTTGAAGTTTTGAGTGAAGATGATGAAGAGGTTGCCGCTCTTGCTAAAGCCAATCCATTGTTTTCAGTCTGGCTGGATCGCAATATTGATGCCCACAAAGTGGATGGCCATCGCATTGTAACCATCAGTCTGAAACCTCACGGAGGGATTGCAGGGGATGCCACCAGCGAGCAGATGCGTTTAGTTGCAGATCTTTCAAAGGACTATTCACAGAACGAATTACGGGTTAGCCACGAACAAAATCTAATCCTTCCCCATGTCGCCCTGAGAGATCTACCGACCATCTTTAAAAAATTAGATGCAGCAGGCCTTAGTACAGCGAATGCTGGACTTATGACAGATATGATCGTTTGCCCAGGCCTTGACTATTGCTCGCTGGCAAATGCACGATCAATTCCACTATCTCAGAAGATAGCCAAACGCTTTGATGACATTGCACGTCTTCAAGATATTGGTGAGTTAAAAGTGAAAATATCTGGCTGTATCAATAGCTGTGGTCATCACCATGCTGGTCATATCGGCATTCTGGGTGTTGATAAAAAAGGCGTTGAAAACTATCAACTTCTTCTTGGAGGAAGTGGGGGTGAAGATGCCAGCAAAGCAAAAATCCTTGGCCGTGGCTTTGATGAAGATGGGACAGTTGATGCCCTTGAGCGCGTCATTGACGTTTACCTGCGTTCCCGTAATGACGGAGAGCGATTCCTCGATACATATCGCCGTATTGGCGAACAGCCTTTCAAGGAGGCAGTCTATGATCATTAGTCTATCAGGCATAGAGCCACAATTGTTCTCGCTCTATGATGCGGAACAAAACGAACTCGGCGACGCGACACTCTTCCCTGCAGAAGAGGTTTCAAGCGAGGCTTTTCAAACATCTTTAGAAAATGGCACGCCTGTTGGTGTCAGAGTGAAGGGCGATGAAAACCCAGACCTTTTTGACGCCCTCTTGGAAAGTATCAAGCTTATCGAAATTGCCTTCCCAGCGTTTGGAGATGGCCGTGGATTTAGCCTAGCAGCTATATTTCGCAGAAAAGGCTATAAGGGTGAATTACGCGCCACAGGACCCCTTATCCCGGACCAAGCGTGGCACATTGCTCGTACAGGCTTTGACACTGTCGTTTTGGATAAGCCTGAGCGTGAAGAGGCTTTCATAAACTGCTTAAAGCGCTACAAACTGTTTTATCAGACGAGTCCTGGAAATACAGACACAGCAGTTCCTTTTAAACGGCATGTAGGAAAAGAAGCAACAAAAGAAGGTGATCGGATTGCATCATGAGCATTCAAGAAGTTACATTGCCATCGTTAGATTCTGGGCGTGAACTTGATCATGTGAGCCAGTCTCTTGTCCTTCTGAGTGAAAGCTTTTCTCGGTATGGCAATGAATTCGCTGTGGTTAGCAGTTTTGGATCTGAATCCGTAGTATTGCTCCATCTTGTATCTCAGGTTGCCAAAAATATTCCTGTCTTATTTTTAGACACAGGAAAACTTTTCGGCGAAACAAAGCGCTATAGAGATACACTTATAGAGCGGCTTGGGCTTCAAAAAGTGATCACAATCACACCAGAATCCGAGCAAGTTAAAAGCGAAGACCCTCATGGTATTTTGTGGAATGAAAACCATAATCGCTGTTGCTTCATAAGAAAGGTTGTCCCTTTTAGAGAGGCACTCATTCCTTATAAAGCATGGGCTTCAGGTCGAAAACGTTATCAAACTCTAGAGCGATCTTCTCTCCCATCTGTTCAAGAAGAAGACGGCAAAGTTAAAGTTAATCCACTGGCTGGCTGGACGAAAGAACAGATAGACCAATATATAGAGACCCATCGTCTGCCGCAGCATCCCCTTGTCGCCGATGGCTTCAAGTCTATTGGCTGCATGACGTGTACAGATCTTCCTACCAATGACCAAGATGATCGATCAGGTCGCTGGGCCGGCTCTGAAAAGACAGAATGTGGTATTCATTTAAGCCTATCAGAAAACATTCGCTTGATGAATCAAAACTGATCAGGCACTCTCTTTCCAAGAAAATTGGATAAAGTTATGAAACGGTCACTGCTCCCATTAAATGCCCTGCGTGCTTTTGACGCTGCGGCAAGAAATTTGTCATTCAAAGAGGCTGCAAATGAGCTCTCTGTGACACCAGCCGCAATCAGTCAACAAATTCGTTCCCTCGAAGAAGTGTTAGGTGTTGAACTGTTCAAAAGAACGAGCAGAGCTTTGCTTTTAACAGAACAAGCCCAGCTTGCTTTGCCTGCCCTTCAGGAAGCCTTTTCCAAAATTGAACAGGCTGTTGAAACCATTCAAGCTGCCCAGGAGACAAACGAACTTAAAATCTCTGTCTCGCACTCTTTTGCCTCAAAATGGCTTGTCCCTCGATTGGCAAGTTACTATGAAACGCATCCTGATTCTATTGTTAGAATTGATGCCTCGCTCTCTTTAACTGACTTTAGATCAGAGGATGTTGATTTAGCCATTCGATATGGTGCCGGCAATTATGAGGGTCTCTATGAAGAAGAAATTCTTAAGGAAACAATCTTCCCTGTCTGTAGCCCAGAAATTGCAGACCAGATAAAAAGCCCCGAAGATCTTATGAAGTTCACGCTAATCCACGATGATAGCTTCAATGAAGACTTTAGTGCTCCTAGCTGGGCCATGTGGCTAAAAGCAACGGGCATAGAGGGCCACAGTGGTCACTCTGCCTTGCATTTAAATACTAATTTCATGGCCGTTGATGCCGCGATGTCTGGCCGCGGTGTGGCTTTAGCACGGTCAGCCATAGCAGAAGAAGATATAAAAGCCGGACGCTTAGTTAGACCTCTATCCCATGATACGCCTGTGAATTTTGCCCACTATATCGTCTGCCCAGAGACACATCTTCAGCGCCCTCAAGTGCAAAAATTTATCGACTGGCTCAGAATAGAAGTGAAGAGAAGCTAAAGAGACTTAGGCTTTCAATAACGCGGCTTGAATTTCTTGTATCAGTAATTTCTGGTCAATGGGCTTAGACACATATCCCTGCATATCCATTGTCTCTAACTCACCCTCTAAGTCATTAAAGCTATTAGCCGTGACAGCGATGACTGGAATTGATGCGCTATGTGAATTTAATTGCCGAATATGAGCTGTGGTTTCTTTGCCGTCCATATGAGGCATTTGAATATCCATCAAAATCGCATCGTATTTTTCTGAAAATTCTGTCATTTCATCAATTGCTAAATAGCCACTATCCACATGTTTTTGATTCCACCCTGTATCGGTAAGCATTTTAGAAATAATCATCCCATTGATAGGATTGTCATCCACCACAAGAAGATTTAAAGAATGTGCGCCTACACCCTCAAGCACTGTATCTTTGCTATCCTGTTCAGCTTTCTCAACAAATTCTTCCCTATCCATTTTCAAGGAGACGCAAAAATCACTGCCTTCTCCCTCTTTCGAAATCACATAGATATCCCCATGCATCATTTCGACAAGCTCTCTACAGATGGTCAGCCCTAGGCCAGTGCCAGCATGACGTCGCGACTGACTATTATCGACTTGCGTAAATCGATCGAATAATGTTTCCTGCGCTGCTTTAGAAATGCCAAGACCTGTATCAATCACATTGACTGTCAAAAGAACCGTTTCCTGTGTGATTTTTGTTTCGGTTTTGATTGTCACACTGCCAAATTGAGTGAATTTAATAGCATTGCCTATAAGATTCATCAAAATTTGCCGTACCCGTCCACCGTCCACCATCACTCTAATATTAGGATCAACTTTTCCTTCATAGATAAGATCAATTTGCTTTTCTTCTGCAACAGACTTGAGCAATTGTACTGGCTGATCAATTATCGAAGCAAGGCTCTCTTGTCTTGGAGTGAGGGTAAATTTGCCCGAGTTTAATTTTGACATATCTAAAATATCATTCATTAACTCAAGCAATGTTTTTGCAGATTTATATGCAATGTCAGCATAATCTTCATTTTTTGCGTGATGCGGCTTATCTTTGATAAATTGAAGCGTGCCCAAAAGTCCTGTCATCGGCGTTCTAATTTCATGACTTACATTTGCAAGAAAATCAGATTGCGTTTGCTGAGCTCTTTTGGCCTTCTCCATGGCTTGTTCTAGTGCTTCAGCCTGCGCTTCATTCCGCAAGCGCTGCATAGCAGATGTGACAAACCATTCATTAAATGTTTTTACAAAGGATAGCATCATGACTAGATAGAAAAGAGCAAAAACGCCGATGATTGTATCCCCAAGACTATCGCGAATAACCAAAAAATAGGCCGCAACAGGGAGCAGAGCTAAAGTCAACATTATGTTGGCAGAGGGCTTATAATAGCTTGCCAGCGTAGACCCACCAGAGATGACGCTGACAATCACGATTGTAATTAAAAGTGTATGAACATCATTGTTGGCATTCCCAAAGAGAAAGATTGAGATCCCCCAATAAATACCGATTAAGGCTGTGCCAATCGTATAAAGCTTAGCCCATCGCGAGAGATCATTATCCTCATCTCTGTTCAGATACATCATCCGTGTCATGAGCCTGAAAGTGATAATTGCAGCCATTGCTAGCGCCCAACCAACAACGATTGGGCCATAGCCCTCTGAAATAAAATAAAAGGAGCATACAATGACTAAAACACCATTGATGAAAAGTGCTCTGCCCATATTTTTAAAAAGCAGCATCACAAGTTCAATGGAAACTTGCTGTTCTAGGAATTGGTCATCATGATCATACTGCATTACACATCCACTCTAAACTCTATCTCTCTACCAATTGTAGAGAGATAGAGGGGGATTAATCAAGATTTGATTAAAATTTTAATGGCTATGACCTTCTTCACCTCTGCGGCCTTCGGCTGCAAAAGCTTTCGAGAAGAATAGCGCATTCATAAAGAGCTTATTCGTTCCAATGAAAGTTGCTCTAAAGTTTGGGTTATCAGCAAATAAAATCACAGACCCACCACCCATACGTTGGGCAACAATCATGGGTGTTCCGGCGATTTCCTTAAGACGCTTTTCAGATGTATAGCCTGACTGCAACGGTGCTTTTGCATAAACGGCGACCTTCGCATAGGCATCCGTCGGTACTGGCAGTGTATAAGCCGTATTTCTGTGCGAATTTACTTCACCGTTACCGTGCCCAAATCCAAGAGGATGACTTGTATCTATAGCGCTTTTAAAAATAGCGCCTCCAACAACATGTTTAGCATCTTCTTGCCCCTTAACGCTATATGCTAGTCGGCGATTTTCCTTCTTTTCTGTGGACTTTTTATGCTTAAGACCAAGCAATTCTTTTGCTGCCCACTGGGCATGGCCGCGCTGCGCAATAACAGTCCCGCCTTGGCGGATCCAATCTTTCAGAGCTGCTTCCTGAGGTTTTGTGAAAGGCGAGCTGGTCCCACGACCACCAACAAGGATAACATGAGTGAAGTCATGCCAATCCACGCGGCGCAGATTATCACGACGCACCAAGGTAACATTCATCTTCATACGATGATCCAACTGATGCCAAACCTCACCAGCATCATAAACGGATACTCCCGACCCGACAATAAGAAGTGGTTTTGGCAAAGAGAGATCAGAAACAGTGTCTCGACCCCCAAGATCTGTACCAGCATCAAGTGTACGACCACTTGTAGCCGAATGAACTGTTAAATTATCTTCCGCTGCAACTTCAACCATCGCGGCATGAATGTCAGCATCTGAAACGGTCTGACGATCCATTGAGACGATAATCGCACCGCGATCAAATGAGACAACACCTTTTGTTGTTTTCACACGGATTGGATTTTTCGCCACACGTGCCATGATGCCTTTTTCTAAAATTCTATTAAGCGCACGCGGAGCATAATAATCTGACCATCTGAACACATAAGCATAAGGCGCGACTTCAGGCACTGCAGCATTCTGACTTGCTTTTTCAGCATGCTCGCCGATGACAGACCTTAGACTACTCTTAACCTCTGCAAATTCTAATCCGTAGGCAAGAGGCATTGTCCAGCCAGATACATCATAAAACACATTATCAGGGAAATTCGTAAATTTGCCGAACATGGATTTGATCATGCGATATTGGCTTTGGCGCAGAGGTACAATATAAGAGTGACCAGCCTCATAGATTTTGCCCTCAGCCTTGACGTTTTTCTGAACAGAGTAAGCCATTATCTTATGACGTTTTAGAAGTGTTAGGAACATATCCATCCGAGCAGGATCTTTCGGAGCTTTGAAGACATATCCCTTTATAGGATCTTTCGCCGCTTCTTGATCTGCATTAAGGTAGAAATTCTCCTGATAGTCATGCAGTTTATCTTTCATCATAGCCGCAGTATGAATAGTCGAGAGTGTTGTTCTAAACTGAGTCCGTATATTCCGCGCATAAGTCTTTACACCTTGGCGGCTTTCAACGGCTAAGCCCATCTGCGCCCCTGCTTCGAAAAGAAAGCCAATCCCTCCATTCACTTGAGGATATGTAGAGCCTTTCCCTACGTAAAAATTATCAAACCCTTCTTCGGTGAAATATAATTCCTTATGCCCATCTAATTTTTGTGCATGATATCCGGCTATTTCATAAGCTATTTCTCGAGCTTCATCAGGCACGAGAGGGAATTTTCGAGTAGGCACTCCAGGGTGGAAATAATAGGTCGATTGACGGCCCATCTCATGAAAATCGCTTGACACCTGTGGCTTCCATTTATGCCATTGTTTAAGCCATGCAACACTTTCAGGCTGTGTCTGAAGTAACCACTGTCTATTCAAATCGAAAAGGTAATGGTTTGTTCGCCCGCCAGGCCACGCATGATTGTGAATTTCGTGCGCCCCGTTGGTGTTAACTTTCTTCGAAGAATATTGAAGCACCCATCCAGCACGTCGACTATGACCGTCTGGATTGAAAACAGCTGTTAAGACAATCACGCTATCTTCTAAAGATTTCTTAGTTTTTTCATCTTGTGCGGCAGCAAGGTGATAGACCGAAGGCAAAGCAGCCTCCATTCCTGAGGCTTCGGCACCGTGGACCCCATAGTTTAGCCATGTCACGACAGGCATGTCATCTTTGGCTTGCTTAGCGGTTTCAGGGTTTGATCGGAGTAAATGGTTTGCTCTTATCTCTTCAAGACGTTTATGATTTTCTGGGCTTGTTATTATGAGCGTGACAATTGGGCGCCTTTCATGACTATATCCAATGGTCTCAATTGTCATACGAGGACTAGCCTCTGCTACACGTCGAATGTAATCAACGAAAACGTCATGGCGTGTTGGAAGCTCCCCAATTCCATGCCCTAGAAATCCATCGGGCTTCAATACGGATTGATCATAAGTCACCCCATTTTCTAGAAAATACTCTAATTTTTCAGCTTGTACTGCTGTTGTCATTAGTAAGGCCGTAAGCGCACCACTTATATATTTTTTCATTAAAAATTCCTCCACATCATTATTTAAGCGCATCATAGTCAATTGGGTGTCTTCTATCAAGAACTCCTGCTTGCTCTTCCATCGGATATTTCAATCCATTCCCACAGTTGAACAGAACAACCTGATCAGCGCCATCGATCCTGCCGTCTTTTAAAGCTCTTTTGTAAGCAGCAAATGTCGCTGCGCCTTCAGGACACACTAAGAATCCTTCTCTCTGACCGATTTGTTGTCGCGCTATTTCTATGTCTTCATCAGAGACTGCAAGAGCCGCCCCTTTGCTTTCTCGCACAGCCTCTAAAATTAAGTGATCACCCACTGCCACAGGCACACGAATGCCCGCAGCATAGGTATGCGCGTCTTCCCATAAATCAGCATGCTTTGTACCGTCATTAAATGCTTTTACGATCGGCGCACACCCTGTGGCCTGCACTGCAAACATTTTTGGCCGCTTTGATCCGATCCATCCTAACTTTTCAAGTTCATCAAACGCCTTCCACATACCGATTAATCCTGTACCGCCCCCTGTTGGGTAAAAAATAGCGTCAGGAACTGACCATCCCAGTTGTGCTGCAAGCTCTAGGCCCATGGTCTTTTTACCTTCAATTCTGTAGGGTTCCTTCAATGTAGAAAGATCAAACCAACCCATTTTCTCCTTGCCATCAAAAACAATCTTCCCACAATCATTAATCAACCCGTTAACTCTCCAGACCTTACCCCCTTGAAGACTTATCTCACGGATATTGATATCGGGTGTATCGTCTGGGGCAAAAATGTAACTTTCAAGTCCTGCTTTTGTGGCATAGGCTGCTAAGGCTGCTCCTGCATTCCCATTTGTTGGCATTGCTAACCGCTTTAGACCTAGCTCTTTCGCCATCGCTACAGCAACACCCAAGCCTCTGGCTTTGAAGCTTCCCGTTGGTAAACGCCCCTCATCTTTCATCAAAATCTCGCCGGTTACATTCAAATCTTTTTGAAGGCGAGGACAAGGCTGCAAGGGGGTGTCCGTCTCCCCTAAGGCACAGAGGTTTTCAGTATTCATCAGCGGTAAAAGTTCACGCCACTTCCAAAAACCACCAGGCCGTGCCCAGATATCATTCTTATTTAATTCATGCTTCATGGCTTTTAGGGCATATCGCACCAATAATGGGCGCCCAGCTTGAGATAAGCCATGGATCTCACCCGGCAAATAATCGGCCTGGCCTGTTAACCCGCATTCAAGGTGCGTCACATAATTTTTAAACTTTTCCATAAAGCCCTCTCTCAATTTTTTTCTATCTTTAATATATGGCAGTCGAATAAAATGAAAAGTGAAGATTTATTATAGATTTGGAAGAGAGCTCTAGGGCGATGCCATCAAAAAAATTCTAAACAAAATCATTGAATAAGAATAAAAAAAGGGGCCAAAGCCCCTCTACTTTTCGTTAAAAATATTTTTAGAGATCGTCAATTGCTTTATCAGGCGATTGGTAGAGCTTAGCTAAGACAGCCCCAACTACAGCTGAAATAACGACATGCCCTACAAATTGAACAGTTTTAGGATCTTGAGGTAACTCAATCAATCCATAGAACCAGATCATATCAGTTGCGCCGATAAGAATGCCGTAGACGACGCCGAACATTACTCCTTTTTTAACATCGTTCGAACCCACACCATTATGCCAAATCCAAAGCATAGCTAAGGTTTGGATGAGATGAAGTACGATGACAACATTTTGATTCATATGCCCCATCGGGTGCATGACGGCCATCATTGGCTCAAACTTATCCATAAAAACCATGCCATAGCCTGACCAGAGTGCGAAGAAAACGATGTAAGCGATGATAACATCTAGTGCGTATTTTTTCATATTCATGGTATTTTCCCTCCCATTGTGAATGCGAAATGACTATTGAAACTCCTGTTACTAACTACCCTTAAGTTATTACTCACTACTTTCTTTTTCCATTTTTATGACGTGATGAGGATAAGGGAAATGAATCCCGGCCTCTTTAAATTTATCCCATATTGCTAGACGGACATTCGAGGCAACATTATTAACGCCGCTTTCGGCATCAGTAATCCAAAACCGCAACTGAATTTGTATCCCTGAATCAGCAAAATCCATGAGCCGGCATTGCGGCTTCTTACTTTCTATCCTCACAACTCGTGGATCTTCAAGAGCAGCGGCGATCATTAAGTCCATGGCTTGCCGTGGATCATCTTCATAGGCAATCAAGACAGATATTTTCCGCCGAACATATGTATCTGTATGCGACCAATTAATGACAGGCTGTGTGATCATATCCTCATTGGGGATGAGATATTCAGTACCATCTCTTGTTACGACCGACGTATAGCGTGCTGCGAGTTTACTAATTATACCGTAGGTACCCCCAGTTTCAACAACATCCCCGGGCTTAATAGAGCGATCCATCAATAGAATAAGTCCGGAAATAAAATTACCGACAACTTTTTGAAGACCAAAACCGATGCCCACACCCAGGGCACCACCGAAAACAGCCAGAGCAGTAAGATCTATTCCTGTCGCGTTTAAAGCAAGAAGAAAAGCAATGATTATCAGGATAATGCGACTGGTTTTGGTGATCAGAACCCGTGCAGAGGCCGGGACAGAAGCCATGGACCGCAAACGCTTTTCAAGCAAGCTTGCAACAAAAAGAGCGCCCCACATAAATAAAGCAAGAGAGAAAACACCGCTAATCACATCAAGAGCAGAAATGCTGCTTTCTCCGAGCGGAATTTTAGCCCCTTCCAGTACTTCAAGAAGAGGATCTAAAAGACCTAGAATATTCAGCGCAGCACCAATCCAAATTATGGGGGCGACCATCCGAGCAATTTCGCGGTTCGCAATTACTCCTGCTACCAGACGGATCACAAACCAGGCTGTCAGCAGGCTTGTGGTGATGTCGAGGATGATTAATTTTTCATAGTATGTTTTTAGGCCGATATAGCCGGTCCATACCAAAATCAAAGCAAAAGCTGATTGTAAGATTGGAACAGCAAGAGTGCGCTCTATTTTTGCAAGCCGATCTGATTCTTCAACCAAAAGGTTGATCTTTGATCTCAACCATTTCGCGACAAACTGACCCAGTAATAAGGAAAGAATAACGACAGAAATTTCAATCAATGCATGCCAGCCCGTAATATAATCACTGACCCATGATTGCAGCTGTGTCCATATTTCTAGGAACTTTGCTTCCACGACTGTCTCCTATTCCCTTTAGGGAGCTTACTCTGCTTTTCTCTTCTTTGCAAAAAAGTCTTTTAAAAGGGCCTGCGCTTCATCTGCTTTGATCCCATCATAGACCTCTGGTTTGTGGTGGCATGTAGGATGACTAAATACTCGCGATCCGTAATGAACACCGCCTCCTTTAGGATCATCTGCTGCAAAATAGACCCGCCTTATGCGGGCAAGGCTGATGGCCTGAGCGCACATGGCACAAGGTTCTAGAGTAATGTAGAGATCACAGCCATCAAGGCGTTCATTTTGAAGAATTTTACTCGCACTTCGAATGACATTCATTTCTGCATGCGCCGTAGGATCTTTCAGTTCAACTATTCTATTGCCATCTGCTGCAAGAAGGTCACCCGTCGATGAAACCAAAACAGCACCAATCGGCACTTCGCCCCTTTGCTCTGCCAAGCGCGCTTGCTCAAGCGCCTGTTCCATATATGGAAAATCCTGTATCATTCTGTCACAGTCGCGAATTTAAAGGGCCTCGTCAAGCTTCTGTTGCGAAAAGAGATGAATAGGACTATGGTGCGCCGCCAAAGGATACTGTTATGACCGAGTCTGAAAAAAACGAAATGCCTCAAGAACGCATCGCTAAAGTGCTTGCCCGTGCCGGCATAGCCTCACGGCGTGCCGTAGAGAGGCTCATAGAAGATGGCCGTGTCAAACTTCACGGGAAAATTCTAGATACCCCCGCAACACTTGTTGATAGCCTCAACGGCATAGAAGTTGACGACAAGCCCGTCCTTCCGCCAGCAGAAACAAAACTTTGGCGTTTTCATAAACGCGTTGGGACGCTCTGTACTTATTATGACCCGGAAGGCAGAGCAACAGTATTTGATAATTTACCCTCGCATATGGGGCGCGTCATCTCTGTAGGCCGTTTGGATTTAAATACTGAAGGCCTTTTGCTCCTAACAAACGATGGTGAATTAGCCCGTTATTTAGAACTTCCTGATAATCAAATGGAACGCACATATCGTGTAAGAGTTTATGGTTGGGTTGATCTCAAAAAGTTAGAAGCATTGAAGAATGGCGTCACCATTGACGGCATTCATTATGGGGCAATCCATGCGGTTATGGAAGAGCGTGTCGCAGGCGAAGACGGTAAAAAGTCAGGCTCAAACAAATGGATAAAAATCACAATCTCGGAAGGGAAAAACCGCGAAGTTCGTAAAATTATGGACCACCTAGGCTTAGAAGTGAACCGTCTTATTCGTGTATCATATGGTCCTTTCACACTCAGCACCCTTCCTAAGGAAGCCAGCCTTCAAGTAACTGACAAACAATTACGCGATTTATTGCCTGAATTCTACAACCAACAAAAGGGATCCGTTGCTGCTCCGGTCAAAAAAGACCGTGACACCAGCAAATGGGCAAAGGCAAAACCGAAAAACAAAGTGAAGCCAGGCCAAAAAAGGCGTAATAAATTCAAAGCTGAACAACGCCGGCAATCTGAAAATGTTGTAAGCCGCGGCGCCCGTCATTTTAAAGGACACGGCACAGCAAAACCTACTGAAAAAAAGAAACCTGAGTAATGTTACGGTTAATATCCGGAAAATACAAAGGACGGAAACTCGCCGTTCCAGAAGGCTTAGGCGTTAGACCAACCACGGACCGAA
Organism: Temperatibacter marinus; assembly: GCF_031598375.1. Lineage (NCBI taxonomy): Bacteria > Pseudomonadati > Pseudomonadota > Alphaproteobacteria > Kordiimonadales > Temperatibacteraceae > Temperatibacter > Temperatibacter marinus. Next base: position 1,813,372 of record NZ_CP123872.1, on the reverse strand, counting down.
TGCGGGAGCGAATTTTTTCTATGCTCGCGCATCCGCGCTACCCTGAGCTCTATCAAGCTCGTGTTGCTGACCTTTTTGCTGGCACAGGCGCTCTGGGTCTGGAAGCCCTCTCAAGGGGGGCAGCATTCGTTACTTTTGTTGAAAAAAGCGGGAAGCATACTGAAAATCTAAGCCAGAATATTTCACTTCTAGAGGCTAATCAAGTGACGTCGGTCTTAAAGACTAGCGCCACAAGCTTGCCAAAAGCTACAGCCCCCTACGATTTGATTTTCATGGACCCCCCTTATAATCAAGGCCTTGCTGTCCCTGCACTATATTCCGCAGAGGAATCAGGATGGATTTCAGAGAAGACACTCATCGTTATGGAAGTAGCCAGTGGCGAAATGCCAGAGATCGATGATAGATTTTCTATTGTCGACGATAGAAAACAAGGAAAACAGAAAATTCTTTTTATTCAGGTTGCTTCCTAATTTCAGAGGCAATAATCCTCTCAATCTGAAGGGTTTTACGCATCTTTTTGATGACTTCATTCATCCGAGGAATATAGTGTTTATAAGTATCTCGGACCCGAATATGAATAGCTTTACGCTCATAAACTCCTCTGATCGTCACATCGAATTCTCGATCGAGGCCTAACCTCAAAAAGTCTTGCCTATTAACGACAGTAAAAGCATTTTCGTTATCATGAACATATTCTGTAGCCTCTTTTGTTGACTTAAAATATTTCCACTTTTTTGTTTTAATATCATCGGTATAGGTCCACCCTATAATTGCAGCGAATGTTAAATTAGCATTGCTAAAGGTAGCGACACTTGGATCAATATCTTTATGATAGGCATAGCTATTGATGGCATAAAAAATAGGCTTGGTGAAATGCTGTATTTTAACTTCTTCGGGTCGGTTACGCCAAATCGGATGAGAGCAACAAGTCATGCCAACCTTTCCCTCAATAAAGTTTTTCCGAATTTGCTTATAATCATACCTCTGCATGACAAAAGGTACATTCGATTGTCTCAGGATTTCTTCAAACACATGGGCATAAACTGTCGCCAAGCCTACAGCAACATGTATTGTCTCCTGGGGGTCATCAGGTTTCTGTTCTGCTGCCCGTCCTTCAACGGCTGGCCCCAGACCAACAATGAAAAAACCCACTAAATATAAAATAACTACACGCATTACTTTCCCCGTAACGACTATAGCATAAGTTTATTCTTTGTAAAAAATAATCAATTCTGTCACGCCCTTCATATTTATGCAATTTGCACATAAACAACCCTACAATCATAACACAGTAAAAAGAAAAAGGCTGAGAATTATCCCAGCCTTTTTCTTGGTTTATACGGTATCCGATTAATGTTGGCGTTCAACCATCATCTTCTTAATTTCTGCAATGGCTTTCGCAGGGTTAAGACCTTTCGGACATGTGTTAGAACAATTCATAATCGTATGACATCGATATAACCTGAACGGGTCTTCAAGATTGTCTAGACGATCCCCTGTTGCTTCATCGCGGCTATCAATTAACCAGCGATAGGCTTGCAGCAGAATAGCAGGTCCTAAATATTTATCTCCATTCCACCAGTAAGACGGGCAAGATGTTGAACAACAGGCACACAGAATACACTCATAGAGACCATCAAGCTTTGAACGATCTTCAATAGACTGAAGTCTCTCTTTTGTAGGGGTCGTTGACTGTGTTTGCATCCAAGGTTTAATGCTTGCATATTGAGCATAAAAATTTGTGAGATCCGGCACCAAGTCTTTAATCACTTCTTGGTGGGGCAGCGGAGTAATTGATACATCGCCTTTCACTTCTTCAATAGATTTTGTACAGGCAAGTGCATTCTCACCGTCTACATTCATCGCACAGGAGCCACAAACACCCTCACGACAAGAGCGGCGGAAAGTAAGTGTACTGTCCATCTCATTCTTAATCTTGATCAAGGCGTCTAGAACCATAGGGCCACAACTGTCCATATCGACTTCGTATGTATCCATGTGTGGGTTTTTCCCATCATCTGGATTCCATCTGTAAACATGGAACTTCTTTACATTTGTCGCACCAGCAGGTGCTTTAAACTCAGCACCTTTTTTCACTTTGGAATTTTTAGGTAACGAAAATTCAGCCATTTTATTATCCTTTCAATTCCGGTTTAATATACACGAGCTTTAGGTTTGATATACTCAATCTCTTCAGTGAGAGTATACTCATGAACTGGGCGATATCCAAGTTTAACGTCTTTGCCGTCAAACCAAGACACTGTGTGCTTCATCCATTCCTTGTCATCCCGATCTGGGTAATCCTCATGCATATGAGCCCCACGAGATTCCTTACGGTTTGCAGCACTGTGCATCGTCATCACAGCTTGACCCATAAGGTTTTGAAGCTCTAGAGTTTCAATGAGATCAGAATTCCAAACAAGAGATCTATCCGATGTTTTAACGTCACCAATTTTAGCAGCAGTCTCATCAATCTTCTTCACGCCTTCAGAAAGAACTTCTTCCGTGCGGAATACAGCACAATTTGTTTGCATTGTCCGTTGCATCTCTAAACGAAGGTCAGCTGTAGAAATGGCACCATCAGCATATCGTGCAGCGTCTAACCGTCCAAGGGCCATATCTTCATAGCCTTTTGGAAGTGCTTTATGAGAAGTCCCTGCTTTCACAAGCTCAGGAACACGCAGACCCACAGCTCTGCCGAAGACCACAAGATCAATCAAAGAGTTAGACCCAAGACGGTTTGCACCGTGAACAGAGACACAAGCTGCCTCACCAACGGCAAACAGACCATTGACAGTATTGTCAGGATTGTCAGATGTCGGATTAATGACTTCGCCGTGATAGTTCGTTGGAATACCGCCCATGTTATAGTGAACTGTAGGGATCACTGGTATTGGCTCTTTGGTTACGTCAACACCTGCGAAAATTTTCGCTGATTCAGAAATGCCTGGCAGGCGATCCGCAAGAATTGCTGGATCAAGATGATCCAGGTGCAAGAAAATATGATCGCCGTCTGTACCAACACCCCGGCCTTCGCGAATTTCGTTAGACATCGAGCGTGACACAACGTCGCGAGAGGCCAAATCTTTTGCCGATGGAGCATAGCGCTCCATAAAGCGCTCGCCTTCTGAGTTACGTAAAATACCGCCTTCACCGCGTGCCCCTTCAGTAATCAGAACACCCGCGCCGTAAATACCAGTTGGATGGAACTGGACAAATTCAAGGTCCTGAAGAGCAATCCCAGCACGCATGGCCATACCGCCTCCATCACCTGTACAGGTATGAGCAGAGGTCGCAGAAAAGTAAGAACGACCGTAACCGCCTGTTGCTAGAACTGTCGCATGACTGCGGAAAGCGTGAATCGATCCATCTTCCATATTCATGGCAATCACACCGCGGCATTCCCCGTTTTCCATAATGAGATCAATAGCAAAATATTCAATGAAGAAATCGCTATCGTATTTGAGAGACTGCTGATACATGGCGTGAAGCATCGCATGACCTGTACGATCTGAGGCAGCACATGTCCGCTGCGCTGCAGGGCCTTCGCCAAAATCAGTTGTCATCCCCCCGAAAGCACGCTGGTAAATCTTACCTTCTTCTGTTCGAGAGAAAGGAACACCGTAATGCTCAAGCTCATAGACGGCTTCAGGTGCCTGCTTCACCATATATTCAATAGCATCTTGATCACCGAGCCAATCTGACCCTTTGACAGTATCGAACATATGCCATTCCCATTTATCACCACCTGGCATATTGCCAAGAGATGCAGCGATACCGCCCTGTGCAGCCACAGTATGGGACCGAGTTGGAAATACTTTTGTAATACATGCAGTTCTCAGGCCTTGCTCCGCTAAGCCCATAGTCGCACGTAATCCAGAACCCCCTGCACCAACAACAACGGCGTCATAGGTATGTTCTGTAATTGGATAGCTTGCTGACATTGAATTAGCCTCCAAATGCAATTTTAAGAATTGAAAAAATGCCAAGGCCTGCCATCAGTATTATACCGAAAGACACAGCCATCATAGCGGCAACTTTATTGGTTTTATTTGTCACATAATCTTCGATCAACACCTGAAGACCGAGACGCATGTGATAGCAAATGTTTGCCACGAAGAGAACCATAACCACAGCAGCGACAGGCTGTTGCAACCATGCAACCCAATCAGCATATCCTTTATGTAAATTTCCCATAAAGGAAATGACAACAAAAATCACTAAGGGAATGTTAGCCAGCGCAGTTACACGGTGCATCCACCAATGATGCGTCCCATTTTTTGCGGATCCAAGGCCGCGGACTTTAGCAAGTGGTGCTTTCATATCTGTCATCGCAACCTCCTAAATCAAACCATAACCAAACAACCAAATCAAGGCTGTGGTCAGAATTGAAAAGACATATGTCAAATTGGCAGAGGATGTGTTGGCTTTAAGCTCATAGAGCTTGCCAGTATCCATAATCAAGTGGCGAATGCCAGATGCTAAATGCTGCATCAACGCGAATGTCATTCCAATCAAAACAAGTTTACCAAGGGGTGACGACATGCACGTCATGAAAGTATCAAAGGCAGCAGAGCCTTCAGCCAAAGCCACCAAAAACCAGGTCATAATGAGAGCACCCACTGCTAGAGCTGATCCAGTAGCACGGTGCATGATAGACGTGAACATATGGACACGCCATTTATAGACTTGGAGGTGGGGCGATAGTGGGCGATCAACTTTTGCCATTATCAATTCCTCAAAAAAGAGCGCTTTTCAGAGTGTTGGGAACCAAAGCGCTTGTTAGCCTCCCCTCGAGGTTCGAGGGATTTATGCTAAGTGTTTTAGACCCTTAGATCATTCTAGGCAAGGGGCTAATTGCGTTTTTCACCAAGAAAAAGCATTGCCGCTTCTAAATCGTCCTCCTCTTATTATGAGCGATTTAATAAATTGTAATTCCATAGTTTAATGATAAACTCTGCTTTTAATAACAACATGACAGCATCATGGCTTTGAAAATCAGACAGTATATCGCCTTAGTGACCCTCTTCTCATTACCTTCAGGGCTTGCCTATGCTGGCTTAGATGCCATCGAAGAGCCTGCACCTGAGATGCCAAGCTTGATAGTATTGTCTATTCCAACCTTATTGAATGAGAATAAGACAGGCTCATACTCTGGCTTTCTTAATTACCTTCAAAGCAAGAACAAGATTGCATCTTGGACAGTAGCGCCTACACGCCGTGCAGAACGTATCTTTCTAGAAAAAGGATATGATTGTATTGCTCCAGTTGATCTGGACTTTATAACAGATCGAGGATTAGATCCTCAAAACTTCACAATGACAAGCGCTTTTAACAATGCTGTTGCTTACCTCTATTTTACAGATCAACAAGCCATGACAAAATCTGTTCCCAAGATTGGCAGTATTGGCGTCATGGCTGAAGGACAATGGACCAGAGAGCATTTTGAGCACGTTAGGATACCAAACTATTTTCGCCTGTTATCCATGGTTAATCACGGTAGCCTAGATGCCGCTCTTGTCACATTTCCTGACATATTAGAGCACGGCAAGGCTTATGAACTTGTTCTGAAGCTCTCGCCTTTTAGAGAAGCCGCTTGGCAAGGAGCCGAACGGATAATTTGTCACAAGCAAGCAGGCGAGGCTGTTGTGGCTCTCTCAAAAGAAATAGACGCTCTCATCACCTCTGGTGCTATGGATGAACTCATTGAGAATAAATACATCCATCCCGCGCAGAAATAGACTTTCCCATCGGAAACTTTCTTTTAATATTACGCTTTATAGGTATATTATTCTATAATTAAGTGAATATATATTCATATAATCAACTCTTGCGTATATTATTACATCCGATATATTTAACATTAGTTTATTTTTTATAGGTGATTATATGATAAATTTTAAAATATTTGCATTTCTTATTTTTATAGCCTCTCTCTCTATTCCAACTTTAGCAAAAGAACTACCTCTCGCCAGCTTTGCAAAACTTCCAACAGTTTCTAACCTTAAGCTAGCCCCTGACGGTAAAAATTTTGCTTATATTTCTGTAATTAAAGGCCGCAAATCTCTCGTCGTTCGAAATATTGAAACAGGCCAATTTAATATTGTTCCTCCCATTGATAAATCGGATATCGCCATTTTTTGGTGGGGTAACAATTCTCGGCTTCTAATCGGCTATGAAATGACAACCAAAGTAAGAGGCAGCAGTGTCATGCGACAAGAAACACGCCTTCTTGCTATCGATCATGATATGAAGAACCCTAAATGGATTGTTCGCCCAGCTGATGAAAAGGGCGAAGGGAGCTGGATCGCGAATAGGAAGAAATATCCGCCTGCTCAATTTCAAACAGATATTATTGATCTCTTACCGAAAGATCCGAATTTTATTTTGCTCGCCCTTGATGGTGATTTTGATGCTCAAGATGAGGTGCGTAAAATTAACATCAATACGGGTGCCTATACCATCGTAAATGATGGCGTAAGGGGCATTCAATATTGGGCCACTAATTCAGACCACGAGGTCTCTTATGGATATGGATATGATCGCCTCAAGGGAAAATATATTTCTAAGCTTCGTCTTCCCAATGGAAATTGGATTGACCTTAGCAAACAAACCTATTTGGAGCGTTTTGACTTTATTGTTTTCGATGAGGACCCAAGCTACGCTTATATGTCAGGGCATGTAAAAAATGATACAACCGGCCTCTATAAAATTAACATCGCTACCGGCCAAATTACAGAAACACTTTTTGAACATAACTCAGTTGATGCCGACAGCCTCCTTATGCATCCCTATACGAGAAAACCTGTAGGCTATGCCTACACCACAGATTTCAATCAATATGTATATTTTGATAAAGAGTTCAATCGCATTCAAAAAATTGCTCAAAAAGCCTTAAAAATGGACAACATACGCATTGTTGATAAAGTTCAAGGCCAACAGATATATATTTTATTCGCCTCAAATGATCGTCAACCAGGGGTCTATTATTACTATAATCGCCCTGCAAAGCACCTGAGTATGATCAGCCCCATTCGGCCCGACATCAAACCTGAAGAGATGGCATCTGTGAAAGAAGTGATGATCCCTGTCTCGGACGGATCTTCCATCCCAGCTTTCCTCACCTTACCGAGAGGGAAAACTGAAAATCTCAAAACAATTGTCTTTCCCCATGGGGGCCCTCAATCAAGGGACACAGCGCACTGGGAATTTACTGCTCAGTTTTTGGCCAATCGAGGTTATGCTGTGCTTCAACCAAATTTCAGAGGGTCCAGTGGATATGGCTATCGCTATCAAAGGATGGGGAACAATCAGTGGGGCGGCTTAATGCAGCAAGATGTCACCGATGCGACCAAGTGGCTTATTGACAATAAAATTGCTCAAAAAGATAAAATATGCATCGCAGGATATTCTTATGGGGGTTATGCAGCCCTAATGGGAATCATTCAAAACTCAGCCCTCTATCAATGTGCCGCCTCGATTAACGGGGTGACGGACATTCCCAAGATGAAATTAAACGATAAAAAATTTATTGGCGGTAGTTCATGGATTAAAACAATGGGACTGGAAGGGGCCAATGACAAAACTGTTTCGCCCTATCATTTATATAAGAAGATTCAAGTCCCAGTTCTTCTCATTTCATCGAAAGATGACGCACGTATAAATTATCAGTGGACAAGACAGCTGAGTAAGAAGCTTAGGAAAAAATCTACCTTTGTGCTTATAGAAGACGGCGGTCATCATATGGATACAGTGAATGCAAGAATGACAGTTCTAACTGAGCTGGAAAAATTCTTTAAGAAGCATCTGAAATAACCTCTAAAGACAGCCGCAGTGCTGAAAAGGACTAACGGTAAAATGTACGACAGAACGTTTTACCGCAGTCTTTCTGCGGTTATCTGTGGGTGATCTGCGATGGACTGATCTTGTCATACCGGAAAGTCAGCTGTATATTTAAAGGGTAAGTCAGTCGAATAAAAGAACGGGCTACACCTTAACAATAACGACAGTAAATTATAATAAAATGAGGATAGATAAATGTTTGTACAACTTGTTCAGAAAAATACATATGCCAGACTGAATGGCCATTCTGTAACTGCTGGCGAATATTCACGCCGTCGCCAGCGCCGTGTTAAACGCTTTCAATCAGCAGCATAATGCTTATGAAGTCTGCAAAAGCATCGACCGAATAACTGCGGTGTAAGAGAGTGATCCTTATACCGCAGACTTTTTCTTCTAGTATTCCACAAATTTTTGAGCCATATTTGATCTACTATCCATAACTATAGGTCCTTTATGTTCAGACTAACGATCATTTTTATTATCCTGATACATAGCCTTCCCTCTCCTCGAGCTTTCTCGGATGATGACATTCCTGACCTTGTCATCCTCGATTTAGAAGGGTTAATTGGCGAAGATCAACAAGGACCCTATGCCAAATTTTTTCAGCACTTAGTCAATGAAGGCCACTTAAAATCTTGGGTCGTCGCTCCTATCCGCCGCGCACGCCGTATGTTTTGGAATAAAAAGGCCCATTGCCTTGGCCCGACATCCATGCAACATTTTCATGAATTTGATCTTGATGAAACAGACTATACAATCTCAACCGCCTTCAATGAGGCTTCTGGCTATCTGTATAGATCTACTCAGTATATGACGAATCTGACAAAGGATATGCCCACCATTGGCACTGTTGGAAGCGGCAATCTATATGGTATTCAAAAGGATACCTATAAAGCAATTTCAATTCGAAATTATTTTCGCTTATTAACATTGGTTCAAAAGAACCGATTGGATGCAGCCTATATCATTTATCCCGACATTATCAACATCCCTAAAGCAGCAGCTCTTACCCGTAAAATGACCTCCGCGCGTACTTTAGTTTGGACAGGAAAAGAACAGATTATCTGCCATAAAGACGCGCCTGTTAATATAGCCAAAATTTCCGCCTTCATTGCGCAAAGCCACAAGAATGGTAGTTTGTCTACCCTATTGGGGAATGCTTATAATGTTCCAACCATCGGCCCCTCATTCCTAAATCAATAGATGGGCGATAAAGGGAATTATCTATGCTTCAGGCATTGTAAAACATATTCTATCAAGAACTTTAAACTTTCTTAAACGATTTCAATGTAAAAATACCCTTATGCGTATCATTCAATATCACTATTTTCTTGCGAGCCTTATGCTCATTCTCTTCGGTCTTATGGAAAGTCGTGCGGAAGAAACTTTCGCGGATGACAGAAGGCTTAGGCTCATTGTTGTTGATCTTCCCAAACTTACTGACCACGCAGATGCTGCTTACGCAAAGTTGTTTAAACACCTGCAAGATGAAAAAATCATTGGTGAATGGCGCACAGCTTCTCAAAGAAGAGCCCATAAAGAATTTATTCGGAAACAATCAGACTGTATCGCACCTGCTTCCCATTATCTCATAGATAATTACAAGCTGGACCCAACAAAGTTTCTCCTCTCTACCTCATTCAATCAAGTCGCCGGTTATATTATTAAAACGGACTTAGAGCTGGCTGATAATGACTCTCTTCCAATATTGGGCACAGTTGGCTTCTCTTTACTTTATGAGTATGTGGGTGAGAAATATTCGATCCGGCAGATTAAAACCTATAAATCACTGGCGAATTTATTGAAAAAGAAGCGGATCCATGCAGGCTATGTCAACATGCCCGACTTATCCTTAGATCAAGAGGCATATAAAAACATGCCGCCTCTCGATTTAAGGCAAGGCCCTATCTGGAAATCTGAAGAGAAATTCCTTTGCCATAAAGACGCAGAAAATCAATTTCAAAAGCTTAATCTAAAACTTAATCATATGATCCGTGATGGCTCACTCAAGACTTTGCTTAGTAATGCTTATTTCAGATATTAGCTCTGTTGATCTGCAAGATAGCTGATCATCCCTGAAAAATCGACACCGCCATTTCCATCTGCGGCCATAGCTTTATACAAATCATGAGAATGTTTGCCTAAGGGAGTTTCTGTACCTGCTGTCTCTATTGCTTCTACAGCCAGACCAAGATCCTTCAACATGAGATCGGTAGCAAATCCAGGCTGATAAGCATTATTTGCTGGACTTGTTGGGACAGGCCCAGGAACTGGACAATAGGACGTTAAAGACCAGCTTTGGCCAGAAGCATTAGACATAATATCATAGAGGACCTGATCTTCCACCCCTAAAGCACGGCCCAGATTGAACGCTTCCCCAGTGCCAATCATAGTAATTGCCAACAGCATGTTATTACAAATTTTTGCTGCCTGACCATTTCCAGGACCGCCTGCATGGACAATTTTCCCTGCCATCGGCGCAAGAATAGCCTCAGCTCTCGTAAAAGCCTCTTTCTTACCTCCGACCATAAAGGCTAAGGTGCCAGCTGCTGCACCCCCAACTCCTCCGGAAACTGGTGCATCGATCATCTGAATATTTCTCTCATCTGCAGCCGCAATAACATCGCGAGCAGATTGAACATCAATGGTGGAACTATCTATAAGTAAAGTCTTCTCATCGATTGAGGCAAGAATACCTTCTTTCCCTAGATAAACATTTTTTACAATGGCCCCATTGGGAAGCATTGTTACCACAGCATCTACATTGGTCACTGCTTCAGCAACAGATGTAAATGCTGAACCGCCTGCTACTTCAAGGCCGTTTCGCGCTTCATCAGAAAGGTCAAACCCTCTCACAGCAAAGCCTTCTTTTAACAGGTTTTTTGCCATGGGGAGCCCCATATTTCCAAGGCCAATAAATCCAATTGTCTGTGTCATTTCTCTTCCTTCTTCCCTTAAAATAATTCATCATCACGGGCATCAAATGACTCGAAAAATGAATAAACATCCTCTTCTTCGATATCTTTGAGGTTTGCCGGAGACCAAACAGGTAAGTTGTCTTTATCGATAAGAAGGGCACGAACCCCTTCATGGAAATTGCCCTTTGCCATCCAGCGGACGACCATGCGGTATTCCATTTTCATATTCTCACTGAAAGAAGAAAGCCCAGCTCCCCTCTTTAGCTGCTCGAATGTCACTTTCAAAGCTAGGGGGGATTTACTTTCAAGAATTGATAGCTGTTTCTGTGCCCAATCAGTCCCAAGTTCGCGTAGTCCCGCAAGAATATCTTCTACCGTAAATCCGTCAAACACATGGTCTATATCATCCATCACTGCTGCGATAGGCGCTGAGTCAGGACTTTGATGAAAGCCCTCTAGAATTTCTTGCACATCAGCGCTACCAGTAATTTCTGTTTTTTCGAGCGCAGCTATCACTGCATCAACATGTTCTGAAGGGATAACATGAGTTGCCAGGCCTAGAGCGTATAAATCTTCTTGTTTCAAGCGAGCACCAGTGAGGCCTAAATAGTTACCTACCGCACCGGGTAATCTTGGTAAAAACCACCCGCCCCCAACATCAGGAAAAAAACCAATGCCCGTTTCTGGCATAGCAAACATTGTTTTCTCAGAGGCCACCCAGAACTCGCCCGGAATAGATACGCCAACCCCGCCGCCCATGGTAATCCCATCTACAAAACTAATGTATGGTTTGGGGAATTCATTGATTGCTATATTCATCAGATATTCATCTCTGAAAAATTCACGCCATCCCGTACCACCCGCATGATAGTCTTGAACAATTTTTACAACATCGCCGCCCGCGCAAAAAGCTTTGTCGCCTGTCCCTGTGACCACCACAGCAGTTACACTAGTGTTACTTTTCCATAAAGCCAGCTGATCTAAAATAGATTTTGCCATAACATGCGTTAGACTATTCAACGCTTTTGGGCGATTTAATGTAATAAACCCAATGCCATTTCTTACAGAAAATAAGACTTCATCTGTCATAGCTAGTCCTTCAGCAAATCGCGGCCAATAATGACCCGCATAATTTCATTGGTTCCCTCAAGAATTTGGTGCACTCTTAGGTCTCTTAAGATGCGCTCTATAGGGTATTCTTGAATATAACCATAGCCACCGTGCAGTTGCAGCGCATCGTTAACTATGTCAAAGCCTACATCTGTAGCAAATCGCTTTGCCATAGCTGCTGAAGCGGTTGCATCTGATGTGTTGTTAGAGACTTTTTGCGCAGCACTATAAAGCATTAAGCGAGCCGCTTCTAAGTCAGTTTGCATGTCCGCTAACTTAAATTGTGTCGCTTGAAAAGCAGCAATTGTTTTTCCAAATTGCTTCCTTTCTTTAGTATAAACGATAGCCTCATCCAGAGCACGTTGAGCTCCGCCAATGGAGCAGGCAGCAATGTTTAAGCGGCCGCCGTCTAAGCCCTGCATGGCAATTTTAAAGCCTTGACCTTCATCGCCTACTAAATTCTCAGCTGGGATCCTACACTCATCAAACATCACCATTGAAGTTGGTTGACTGCGCCAGCCCATTTTCTTTTCCTGGGCGCCGAACGAAAGGCCTGGCGTGTCCTTTTCTACAACGAAACAGCTAATCCCTGCTGCGCCTTGATCACTGGTCTTGGCCATCACTACGTAAACATCCGATACTCCACCACCAGAAATAAATGCCTTTGTACCGTTCAAAATATAGTCATCCCCATCTCTCTCGGCTTTTGTCTTGATGCTCGCAGCATCAGAACCAGCCCCAGGCTCCGTTAGGCAATAACTTGCCAACGTCTCAAGAGTAGAAAGAGCTGGCACATATTTTTTCCGAACCGTTTCATTTCCGAAACTATCGATCATATAAGTAGCCATATTATGAATGGAAATCATTGCTGCTGTGGAAGGGCACCCTTTTGAGAGCTGTTCAAAAATAAGAGCGCTTTCAACACGAGAGAGTGCACATCCGCCCATTTCCTCAGAAACATAAATCGAGCCAAAACCAAGTTCACCAGCTTGCTTGACAACATCGCTAGGCCATAGCTTCTTTTCATCCCACTCAGCAGCATTTGGATAAAAGACGTCTTCGGCAAATTGACGTGCCATGTCCTGGATCGCACGTTGATCTTCATTCAGATTAAAATCCATATTCTCTTCCTATGATACAAAGAGGCGCGCCAGCTCTTGTCAGCGCGCCACTAGATTTTTGAGACCTATAGTGTTGGGATTTAGTTCAGTTTATTACCGTTCGTATCCCAGATTTCAACATCGCCAAAACCAAGCGCTTTCACTTCTGCTTCGATCTTCGCTCGATCCCCAACAATCAACCAAACTAATTTGCTTGGATCAAAAGCCTGGCTGGCAGCTTTAATCGAGCTGATATCCATTGATTGATACCGCTGTGGTAGCGTCGTTACATAATCCATCGCACGACCAAACCTAAGGTTAGATGTCAAAGAACCTAATACAGCACCTCCACCTTCATATTGGCCTGGCAGTTTGTTGATTTTACTTGTTACAAAGCGATTAAGTTCAGCTTCAGTCGCTGGACGTGATGTCTTATACTCAATAATTTCTTTCTTGAGTTCAGCCAAAGCGTCTTTGGTCTTATCGGTTTGAACAGGAGCATAAACCAACCACATGCGCTCGCCTCTTGCATCGAATGTAATGGTGTAAGCACCGTAGGCCCATCCTTTATCTTCGCGCAAATTCATATTGACACGCGCCGTAAATTCACCGCCGAGAATGTCGTTTGCCATTTCTACGTTCAACGCTTCAGCATCTCCTTTTCCAGGAATAAGATGGCCCGCAAGAACGAGAGACTGAGGGCTGCCGGGCTTATCCATGATAATCACTCGGCCTTTACTTTGCTCTGCCACTTTTGCCACATTTTTTGTTGGCAGAGGGCTCGCAGGAACCGACCAATCGCCGAAAGCTTTTTCAAGAGCAGGTTTCAATTCTTCCATGGTGACATCCCCTACAACAACCATTGTTGCGTTATCAGGACGTAGCCAATTAGAATGGAAAGCCATCATATCTTCCCGTGTGAGGGAAGTAATCGACTCTTCCGTGCCGGACCCTGTGTAGGGCAAGGAATATGCATGGTTATCACCGTATAGAAGACCTGGCAATGTACGCAGCCCAAGTTGAACAGGATTTGCTTTTTCCTGAGTGATCCCAACAAGCCAACGCTTGCGAAGACGATCCATCTCGGTCTGATCGAATTTCGGGTTTCTAACCACATCTGAATAAAGAGCAAGCGATTGATCCATCGTAACTTTCAACGTGGAAAGACTAACAGATGTCATATCCAAGTTAGAGCCGCTATTGATGTTTGCTCCCAAAGATTCTGCTTCTGCTGAAATCTCCAGCGCTGTTTTTGTTGCAGTCCCTTCATCAAGCATCGCTAAGGTGAAGCTAGCTGTTCCAAGTTTGTTACCGAAATCTGCTGCATATCCAGCATCAAACTGTAAGCTCATATTCACAACAGGAACAGTCGATCTTTTAGCAAGCATCACTTTCATGCCATTCGATAAGGTCGTTTCTTGAATCTCAGGGAATGCCAGAGAAGGCATTTTACCAACAGACGGCAGCGCAGAGCGGTCAGCCCCCTCAGAAGCCACAGAATATTTCTTCTCAGGGACAGTCGTCAGCTGATAATATCCACCACCAATCTCTTTATTTGCAATATCTTTAATTGCTTTAGGCGTGGTAACAGCAATCCACCTTAAACTATCAGTCGCAAAGGACGGAGTACCCGCATAGAGTTCTCCCTGTGCAAGGGCTGTCGCCTTACCCCCAAAACCACCAATTTTCTCGAGACCTCTAACAGCGCCTGCAATAATTTTGGTTTTGGAACGGACAACTTCTTCTGCTGTTGGCCCCTCTTCAAGAAATTTTTGTAGCTCAGCATTTAAAATTTCTTCTACTGCAGATGCCTCCACTCCAGGCTTAATGTCAACTTGGACTTCAAACAAACTGGTTAGTTCGAAAGGCTGCATAGAAACAGAAACATCAGAAGCAAGCTGGTTCTTATAAACAAGCGCTTGATAGAGGCGGCTATTTTTCCCTCCACCAAGAACACTAGCTGCAACGCGCATGAGTTGCGCATCCTTGCTCGTGCGACCAGATATAGCCCAAGCACGGTTAATCCGTGTATTCGGTGCTCCTTTATCTGTAATTTGTTCAATGGTGTTATGACTATGGGTCGGTACCCACTGTTTATGCTTTCTTAAAGCAGGGCCTGCTGGAATATCACCAAAATATTTTTGCACTTTCTCCCGTGCAGTTGCCTCATCAATATCACCGGCTAAAACAATCACTGTATTAGCGGCACCGTAATATTCTTTGAACCACATTTTTACATCTTCTAGCGATGCTGCATCTAGATCTTCCATGGATCCTATGGTGCTATGACGGTAAGGGTGCCCCAAAGGAAACATACCCTCAAGCTGATGATACTCTGTCTTGCCAAACGGCGCATTGTCGCCTTGACGCTTCTCATTCTGAACAACGCCGCGTTGATTATCTAATTTCTCTTTAGTGACCGCACCAAGCAAGTGACCCATCCGGTCACTTTCCATCCACAAGGCCATATCAAGAGCCGGCGTTGGAACATTTTGAAAATAATTGGTTCTGTCAAACCAAGTTGTTCCGTTCATTTCAGTAGCGCCGACATCTTCAAAAGGCTTGAAATATTCATCGTTATAATTTTCGGATCCATTAAACATGAGATGCTCAAATAAATGAGCAAAACCAGTTTTGCCCTTTGGCTCATCCTTTGATCCCACATGATACCATACAGAAACATTCACAATCGGAGCTTTCCGGTCTTCATGCACAATCACACGCAGACCATTGTCTAAAGTGAACTTTTTATATGGAATATGGATTTCAATATCAGAAACAGCAGATTTTACAACGGGTGTGTCTTTCGTCTGTTCTGTATTTTCTGGTGTACATGCTGACAATGTGACAGCTGCAACAGTCCCTAGTAGAATAGCTTTAAGCTTCATTCTTCCCTCCTCGCTGGGTGTAATGATATTAATATAAGGCGAGAATTCCTCCTCGCCCTTAGTAGCTTAATTATTCAAAGTCGGAATTGCAAATTCTGCGCCTGCAGTAATGTCATTTAACCAACGTTGAGAGATTGTTTTTGTCTTTGTGTAAAAACGAATACCTTCCATTCCATGCTGGTTAATATCACCGAACGCAGAATTTTTCCAGCCGCCAAAGCTATGGAAAGCAAGGGGTACAGGAATTGGCACATTAACACCAACCATACCAACTTCCACACGATTTGCATATTCTCGCGCCGCATTTCCACTCGCTGTAAATATTGATGTACCATTGCCATATTCATGCTGACTCGGAAGCGCAATGGCTTCTTCAAGTGTATTTACACGGACAATTTGTAGAGTCGGCCCAAAGATCTCATCTTTATAAGACTTCATTTCTGCGGTCACATTATCAATTAATGTAGCCCCAAGGTAGTAGCCATTCTCAAAACCTTCTTCGGTCATCTTAAAACCGCGACCATCAACGACGAGAGTTGCTCCTTCTTCTTCTGCAAGATCCAGGTAGCCTTTTACTTTTGCGCGGTGCTCAGAAGTAACCAGCGCAGCCATTTCAGCCTTAGGGTCCATTGAATGGCCAACATGCAAACTCTCAACGCGTGGCTTAAGCATTCCGACAAGTTTATCAGCGACATCGTCGCCAACACAGACAGCAACAGAAATTGCCATACAACGCTCTCCCGCAGACCCATAAGCTGACCCGATAAGAGCATCCGCAACCTTTTCCAAGTCTGCATCAGGCAGAATAGCCATATGATTTTTGGCACCGCCCATTGCTTGGCATCGCTTTCCGTGAGCATTCGCTGTTTCGTAAACATATTTAGCAATAGAGGTAGAGCCAACAAAGGAAACCGCTTTGACACGCGGGTCTGTACATACTGTATCAACAGCTTCTTTATCGCCGTGTACAACATTAAAAATTCCGTCTGGTAAACCGGCTTCTTTCCAACAGTCAGCTAAAAGCATTGGAACACTTGGATCTTTTTCTGAAGGCTTCATGACGAAAGCATTGCCTGTGGCGATTGCAATGCAGCTCATCCAAAGGGGAATCATCGCTGGAAAATTAAAGGGGGTAATACCTGCAACAACTCCAAGAGGGCTTCTCACATTATACATGTCAATATTACCGCCAACATTCTGAGAAAACTCGCCTTTCAGAAGATGCGGCATACCAGCAGCAAATTCAGCAACCTCAAGGCCGCGTTGTACATCACCTTGGGCATCGGAAAAGACTTTGCCGTGCTCACGAGACAGAGCCTTGGCAAGGTTATCCTTCTCACGGTAAAGAATAGTCACAAGATTTTGTAGAATGCGCGCCCTCCTCACCACAGACTGGGCGGCCCAAGCAGGTTGAGCAGCCTCTGCCGCTGCAATAACATTTTCAACTTCTTCCTTTGATGCTAGAGCAACTTTGCCAATTTGTTCTCCGATTGATGGATTGAAAATCGGGCCAAAACGATTGCTCTTTCCTTGAACAACAGTCCCGTTAACATAATGGTGAACTTCATACATGACGGATTCTCCTAAATATCGAAATATTGTATTTGAAAATGTTATATAGTATTGCATTAATGCATGTCATTAAGATAATTTGCATACTTATTCTGCATATATGCACACAACTATTGAGGCGAGCTTTATGAATTGGAATAATCTTAGGTTTTTTTTGGCTGTAGCACGAACAGGTAAACTCAACAACGCAGCTAAGCGATTAGGTGTAGACCATACAACAGTCTCGCGCCGCATTACCAGCTTAGAAAAAGAACTAGAAGAACAACTCTTTGTTCGATTGCCAAAAGGCTACCTTCTCACTCAAGCTGGGGAAAAACTCATGCCCTATGCTGAAAAAATGGAAAGTGAAAGCCTGGCGCTTCAAGCAGAAATAGCCGGTCAGGATACGGTCATGTCAGGAACGGTAAGACTAGCAACGCCCGAAGGCATTGGCAGTCAATTCATCAGTCCACGACTGCATAGCTTTTTTGCCCGATATCCGAAAATTGAACTCGAACTCGTCGCTGAATCACGCACAGTCTCCCTTTCAAAGAGAGAAGCTGATATTGCAATAACTCTCTCGCGCCCTAGACAGGGGAAAATGCTCATTTCAAAAATAGCTTCCTATCGTTTGAAACTATATGCAGCCAATAGCTATCTTTCCAAACAAGCCCCTATCATTACATCCAATGACCTTAAAGGGCACCCCTTTATCGCCTACGTGAACGATCTACAATCTTATCCAGAATTAAAACTACTGGAAGACCGCGTTCCAAATCCTGAGGTGATCTTCAGATGTACCAATGTAACGGGCCAAGCGCAAGCCGCCGCCAGCGGCCTTGGCTTTGCTCTTCTCCCTGCATTTATAGCAGATAAAATTTCCGGCCTTACAGCACTCTTTCCAGAAGAGATTTATTTAGAAAGGGATATTTGGATGCTTGTTCACGAAGACGTTAGACCGCTTGCCCGTGTGGAATCCGTCTATAGCTATCTCCAAACTTTGTTTAAACAAGAAAAAACCTTGTTGTGGGGTTGAAATGATAGGACCATCTCCCGGCACAAAAGACTTGATTAATCGAGGAAATAGTGGTCTGATTCCCTCATGATGTGTGGTTGTAAGTATATTCTCCTTGCCTTTATTGGACTTAGTCTCTGTTTGGGACTAGCCCAAAATGGAAAGGCTTTTGAGCAATCGCCATCAGATACTTCTCTGAAAACCAATACAATTATCTGGGGGAAATTCCATATCCCCCCTGTTTTCATCCTTCGAGGAACTCATAAAGGTCGGGGCACAGTAGATCAATTTATTAGCTACCTTGAAAAACATCTTCCTACATACAGTCACGAGAGTTATGAGGCTAACATCTCACGTATATTGAATGACATGACAAACGGCAGACCTGTCTGTTCTGTAATGTTGAAAAATACAAAACGTACCGAATCTCTTTATTTTTCTATGCCTGCAATTCTCAATGCACACCACCGGCTTTTCTTCGTTAGAGAAAATATCGCTCGAATTGAAAACATACTCGGCTATAAACTTGGTGCCAGTATCTCATTAGAAGATCTTCTCTCCCATTCTGATACCCTAAAGGCTGGCTTAGTCGCGCAGCGGGCCTTCCATCCGCTTTTAGATAAAGTGTTAGATCAACATAAAGAGAAAATCTTTTATCGATACGGGGCTGGCGCAGTAGAAGGCATCTTTATGATGATGAAAAAGAAGCGCATTGATTACACCATTGAATACCCCTCAATCCAAAAATATGTCAACGAAGTGCAGCAGAGCAGTCATGATTTAGTTGGCCTGCCGATCAAAGAACTCCCTCTCTTTGTTAGTGGGTATGTCGCTTGTACAAAATCTGAGTGGGGAAAAAAAACAATCCATGAGATCAATAAGCTTTTGTCTGAACATCGCACAAAGCCAGAGTTTCAAAAGATTATGGAATATTGGTCCACCCCAGAGGATATTGCCTTAATGCAAAGCGCCTATCCCGCCTTTTACAATAAGAAAAAATAAAACATTCTCTTTTATCTGTTCCCTATAGATATTTTCCTTTGACTTGAAAAAAACCATCACAATCCCCATCTAAAGTTTATAACAGATCTGAACTTTCTTAAGTTCGGACGCAAAAATAATAAAATCAGGAGGAGGTTTTTATGGATTTTGGTGGTTTTTCAGCCTTAGCACTTACCCTATTATTTGTCGGGGTCATTACCATATTCATGGCTGCAACCGTTGTAACACAGGGCTATGAATATACTATTGAACGGATGGGTAAATTCACCCGCACCTTAAAGCCTGGTTTTCATATTATTATTCCTTTCATTGATCGCATAGGCGCTAAGGTTAACGTCATGGAACGTGTTTTAGACATTCCATCCCAAGAAGTGATTACCAAAGATAATGCAATGGTCCGCATAGACGGAGTTGTTTTCTTCCAAATCTTAGATAGCTCAATGGCCACGTATGAAGTAAACGACCTAGAATTGGCTATAATGAATTTATCGACAACAAATTTGAGAACAGTTGTCGGCGGCATGGACCTGGACGATCTTCTCTCAAAACGAGATGAAATCAGCGGAAAACTTCTGATTGTCGTTGACGAGGCTACCAATCCATGGGGTGTTAAAGTGACACGTGTTGAAGTGAAAGATATCGAACCTCCCGTGGATATCGTCAATGCAATGGCGCGCCAGCTAAAATCAGAACGTGACAAACGTGCAGCTATTCTGGAATCTGAAGGGCAGAGGCAATCTGAAATTCTAAGAGCAGAGGGCGAAAAGAAAGCTGCTATCCTGGAAGCTGAAGGCAGAAAAGAAGCGGCCTTTAGAGATGCTGAAGCCCGCGAAAGAGAAGCAGAAGCGGAGGCCAATGCAACCCGCATGGTCAACGACGCCATTTCTTCAGGCGACAGTCAAGCGATCAACTATTTCGTTGCCCAGAAATATGTGGAAACCCTAGGGAAATTTGCAGAGAGCAACAATCAAAAACTTGTCTTTATGCCTCTTGAAGCCAGCAGTGTGATCGGATCAATAGGTGGCATCGGGGAACTCTTAAAAGATATAGGATCTGACAAAAAAGCCGAGACAAGCTCTAGCGGCATTCCAAGGACTTAGGAGGATGGACCCCATGGAACAACTTGTTTTAGAATTAAGTTTCACTCACTGGATGTGGCTGGTCGCCCTCTTCCTCTTTCTGTTTTTGGAAATGTTGGCGCCAGGTATCGCTTTTCTTTGGCTTGGTATCGCTGCAGGTGCCATGGCAGGACTAGTTTTTGTGCTCAGCGATTTAAGTTGGGAGATGCAAACTTTCATTTTCACACTCCTTGCCGTCGCCTCTGTGATGGTCGGGCGCCGTGTTATTAAGGAACAAGGCGATATCCCCTCTGAAAATGAGACCCTGAACCAACGCGGCAATAGTATGATTGGTCGCACAGTGACTGTTGTTGTTCCTATTGAGAATGGCAAGGGAAAAGTTAAAGTCGGTGACAGTCTCTGGCTCGCAACAGGGCCTGATAAGAAAAAAGGTGACAGTGTTACCGTTGCTGACGTAAACGGCACAGAACTGGCTGTAGAATAAGCCAATTTGACCAACCGTCCTAGCTCAGTTACAGTCCCTCCTCACTCTGGGGAGGGATTTTTTATGGTTGATGTACCAACAGATAATAGCACTGAACGCCAAGAAGCTTGGCGCAATCTCGTAATTTTTATGCTTATCATGATCGGTCTCAGTGCCGTCTATAACTTATTGATGATCAATATGGGGCAAATGTCACGCATGCTTGTGGCTGGTGTGATGTGGGCACCGGGGATTGCCGCTCTTCTCACTTGTCTCATTATCAAGCGAAAAATTAGCGACCTGCCATGGGGCTGGGGTGAATGGAAATGGAACTGGATGGCATGGTGGTTGCCGATTGTATATGGGACACTCATTTATGCCCCGATCTGGCTCTTTCAACTAGGGGACAGTAGCTTTCCTAACCCTAAGACACTCGCTGATTGGTCCAGCAATGTAATTGGGACTGGAGAGACAAATATCGTTGCAACTCTCTTTTTTGTGCTGTTGCTCGCGAGTTTCGGTGTTATCGCTTCACTCTCTCGAGCACTGGGTGAAGAGATTGGCTGGCGCGGCTTTATGATTTGGGAAATGCGAAAAGTCATGTCCTTTGGACAACTGGCTGTTTTAAGTGGCCTGATCTGGGGTATGTGGCACTGGCCAGCAATCCTCTTTACAGATTACAACAACGGCGAAGGAAATTTTTATCTTCAACTCGCACTTTTCACCGTAAGCATTTCAGCGATGGGCCCTATTTATGCCTATCTCACATTTAAATCAAAAAGCCTATGGCCTGCAGCGATCCTGCATGCCAGTCACAACTTATTCATCCAAGGCATATTCACACCCCTCACACAGAAAGGGGCTGAAACCCACCTCTATGTCGATGAATTTGGTGTCATGATGCCAATCGTTGTCGTTATGGCTGCCCTCTATTTCTGGCGGCGAGCAAAACGTGAAGGGATGTAATCTCTTTATTTTCTAGCCAGACCGTCTTACTCGTTAATAATAATAGTAAGAACCATTATTAATAGCTTGACGGTCTCGGCTCACTATTGTACTTAATAATCATTCGCACTATCAAGCGATTCTTTAAGAGTGGATGAAGAAGCTATGTACGTATGTTTGTGTAATGGTATTACTGATAGAGATGTAAAGTCGGCAATTCAAAGCGGGGCAAATAGCGTGTCCCGTGTCTATCGATCTCATGATTGCAAAGCACAGTGCGGAAAATGTACTTGTCAGATCAAAGATATGATCCGCGGTCATCAAGCCCACCATTCTAAACAATAAAATCTCCCCTACCCTTTTAAGCATATTTCAACTTGAAAAATAACTTTTTCAGGCACGCCCTACATTTTGCTTCTTTCGAGAAACTTATAGTCATTCTTAGCCGCATTCTTATCTAGCTGTCGGCCGACCCACTTCACGATCTCTCTTTTAAGACTAACTCTCATAATCATTATTAGTTATTGATTTTAAACGACTTTTTCCAAATTCCCTCTTGAAAAACTCACCCGATCAGGCTATATTCTTTTCAAACAAATATAGGAGACAGCCATGAAGGGCGATAAAGGTGTTATTCAGCACTTAAACAAAATTTTGTACAATGAATTGACCGCAATTAATCAATATTTCCTTCACGGGAAGATCCTAAAGGATTGGGGTCTCGACAAACTCGGCGATAAAGAAGTTGAGGAAAGCATTGATGAGATGAAGCATGCTGACAAACTCACAGAGCGTATCCTATTCCTTCAAGGCATTCCAAACTATCAGGATCTCGGGAAATTAAATATTGGTGAAACAGTCAGTGAAATGCTTTCAAGCGACCTGGATATGGAACACCGCGCCCATGTAGATTTGAAAGAAGCCATCAAACACTGTGAAAAAGTGGAAGACTTTGCAAGCCGTGAACTCTGTGTAGAAATTCTTGAAAGTGAAGAAGAGCATATTGACTGGCTTGAAACACAGCTGAGCCTCATCGAACGTGTTGGCGAGCAAAATTATTGCCAGAGTATGATGGGAGATATAGAAAGCTAGATCTTTTTATTCTTCAGACGACCATCAGCCCCAGTGCAGCGCAGTGCAGTGGGGCTTTTTATTTATAGACCACGTCAAAAGGTCTGTCAGCAGCAATGGTCCAAATCAAATCATCCATAACGTCTGACTTCAAAATAGGGTTTTCCGTGCCTTTCGGCGTAACCCCGATCAAGTGGAGGATGTGGCCCTTTACACAAAGTTCTGCCCCTCCTAAATACTGCGCAATTGCGCCTCTATCCAATTTGACCAGTGCCTCTTTCGCCGTCCACAACTGATAAAAAGAATTCCGTGGGTTTTCACAGCTGGCCAAATAGTTTTGTTCTGATTTGTTAAAGTATCTGTTGCTGATCTTTCTGAAATCCCCGCGTTGAAGCTTCATATCTTCCAGATCAAGACCTAACTTCATAGATTGTTCGCATAGTGCAACAGCAACATAAGCACCGCTGTGAGAGAGCGAAAAGGCGGGGGCTAAGGCCCCTTCTAATCTCACTGACCCATCCTTTTGTTTGACCAAAGGGACATTTTCTGCAGAGCATCTAAGAATTTTGCTGAGAGACCGACGTAAAATCATTCTCCCTAGGGCAAAAGCGGCACCTGATTCAGCACTCATTCTGCCAAAGCGAGACATTTCGTCTTCTGACAAGACTGTGAGATCGAGGGTCTCCGTTTCAATCTCTCTTACATATAGAGATAATAGTGCGGTCATTGCGGTACAACTCTCAGCGAAAAAGGGGTAGACCGCATGCTACTATAAATATATCCCTCATCAAGAAAAAACAGTCCACGCTCTTACCTATAAATAGGTTTGCTATGATGTGAATAAACACTTAGGGTGTTTTTATCTAATTTTGGGAGGGCTAAATGAAGAAAATTCTAACATCACTATCACTTGCTGCAATACTGACAACAACAACCATGAGTGCAGACACTAATAGTGACTGGTATAGAGGCGCCGCTATTTCCCCAGATGGCAAGTCAATCTTGTTCCAATATAAAGGCGATATCTTCAAAGTAGCAAGCAAAGGGGGGACAGCCGTCCCCATGACATTACATAAAGCATGGGATGGCCACCCCGTCTGGTCAAAAGACGGCAAAAGCATCGCCTTTGCCAGTGATAGATTCGGTAATATGGATGTTTTCATCATGCCCGCGAACGGAGGTACTGCAAAGCGCATAACCCATCATAGTGCCAATGACATCCCTTCAGATTTCTCTTCAGATAATCAAAAAATACTCTTTTCTAGCACTCGTCAAGATGCTCCAAAATCTGTCATGGGCTTTACCAGAGCTTCGGAACTCTATGAAATCTCTGTTTCTGGCGGTGCGCCAACCATGGTCCTTACAACTCCGGCCTCCGATGCTAAATATAGCAAAGACGATAGTCATATTCTTTACCGCGGAGAAACAGGGCTTGAGGACCCTTACAGGAAACATGACACAAGCAGCTTTACCCGCGATATTTGGCTTTACAGCAAGGCTGATGGTAGTCACAAGCGCCTCACAGAAGAAGCCGTTGGGGATCAGGATCCTGTTTGGGGGAAGAACAGCAAAAATTTCTATTATACGAGTGCTAAGGACGGCACCTTTAACATTTGGAAACAAGACTTAGACGGTAAAAAGAAGCGCTTGTCCTCTCATGAAAACCATGCCGTGCGAAATTTATCCCGCTCAAAATCAGGCTTAATGGCCTACGATCACTTGGGCAGTCTGTTTACCCTTAAAGACGGCGGAAAGCCCAAATATGTTTCCGTTAAAATTGCTGCTGACATCGCTGGAAGCGAAGAAGTAAAAATTCCAGCCGCAGGAATGATGTCAAGTTTCGCGCTTTCGCCAAATGGTAAAGAAATTGCCTTTATTGCTCGTGGTGATGTTTATGTGACAAGTACCGACTATGCCACGTCACGCAGAATCACACAAACTGGGGCCCAAGAGCGCAGCTTAAGCTGGGGCGAAGACGGGAAAACCCTGCTCTACTCTTCAGAACGAGGCGGAAAATGGCGTATCTATGAGAGCCGTTTAACTTTTGAAGAGGAGAAATATTTTTTCGCCTCAACGGGGACAACTGAAAGAGTTCTGATTGATCGTCCAGAAAACGAGGTCGGCCCAGGTCATGCCTTCCGACCTGTTGTATCGCCTGATGGTAAGAAAGTCGCTTTCATTGGAGACCGAGACACTCTGATGATTTTCGATGATGAATCCAAAGAAATCAAGACTGTCATCCCGAGGGAAAACACCTTCCATTATACAGATGGGAACATTGACTTCTCTTGGTCACCTGATAGCCAGTGGATTGCGATTGAGGTTCAAAATAACGGACGTCTCTTTTTCCCAAACATCGCTCTTGTCAAGGCTGATGGTAGTGGTGACATGGCAGACATAACACAATCTGGCTACTCAGAATATAGTCCAAGATGGCATTCGAGTGGATCAATCATTACTTGGGCTACAGCTCGATTTGGCCGCCGTGACCATGGGAGTCACGGAGCTGATTTTGACATAATTGCACAATTCCTTGATCAAGAGTCGTTTGATGCTTTCAAAGCGAGTAAAGAAGATACTGAACTGGCTGAAGACCGTGAAAAAGATATGAAGGAGAAAGAGTCAAACTCTGACAATAAGAAGAAAGAAGATACAGAAAAAGAGGAAACGCCAAAGATAGATATCCAGTGGGAGAATTTTGAGAAACGCCAAGCCCGCCTGACCATTCATTCTGGTTCTCTCAGCTCTGCCCTTCTAAATAAGAAGGCAACGGTTCTATACTATCTTATGCGCGGCGCGAATGGGTATGATCTATGGTCTCACGATCTCAAGAAAAACAGCACTTCCATAATGCTCCCACTCAAGGCTCGCAGCGCATCTATGGAATTAAGCTCTGATGGAAAGTCTTTACTCGTGATGGCCAATGGCCGCCTCTCAATGGTCAACCTTTCAAGCAAAAAACCAAAGGCTGTCCCTGTTCAAGCGACTTTCTTGCTGCACCCTGCTCAAGAGCGCGCTGAAATGTTTGAGCATATTTGGCAACAGGTTGCGGATAAATTCCTGAAGAGTGTCAAGCCGCTTCACGGGGCTAATTGGGATTTGATGAAGGCTGCCTACGCCCCTAAAATCCAGTCTCTCAACAACAACCGTGACTTTGCAGAATTAATGAGTGAAATGCTCGGTGAATTAAACGCTTCTCACACAGGTGCACGCTACAGAGGGCCTCTCAGCGGAGATAGCACACCGTCACTTGGGGCTTTATTTGACCCTGACAAATCAAAAGGCCTTATTATTAAACATATATTTGCTGAAGGACCGCTGGCTAAAGCTGACTTGAACATCAGTGTGAATGATACAATCACCGCCATCAATGGCACGGTTCTAACAGCCCATGTAAACCCTTGGGGTCTTCTGAATAATAAAACAGGACACCGTGTTCGACTTACTATTCAGAAACCAGCTGTCGGAGAAGCCCTACCCGAAGTACGCGATATTGTAATGAAACCAGTTTCTCTTGGAGCAGAATTTTCTTGGCGCTATGAGCGATGGGTAGACCGTATGGAAGCAATGGTTCAAAAACTCTCAGGGAACAGACTGGCCTATGTGCACCTCCCCTTCATGGCTGACAGCGTCTATAGAAATACTTACAGCAAATTAATGGGCAAACATTTCACGAAAGAAGCAGTCGTCGTCGACAGTCGATGGAACCGCGGCGGTGACTTGACCAATGATCTGATCGTCTTTCTCACTGGGAAACGCTATATGACGAATATGCCTTTTGGGATGAAAGCTCAGGGGGAGCCTCTTACGCGCTGGACAAAACCATCTATCCTTCTCATGAATGAAGGGAATTATTCAGACGGCCACTGCTTCCCTGCCGCTTATAGCGGAATTAATGTCGGAAAGACAGTTGGTAAGCAAGTCCCTGGAACCTGCAGTTATGTCTGGTGGGAACGTACTGTCTCTGGCGATGTGATCTTTGGTGTACCAAACTTAGCAATCTTAGGACCTGACGGAAAAACAATCATGGAGAATGACCATCTAGACCCTGATGTCCGTGTAGACCTTCGCCCGGAGGATGTTTTAAGCGGCAACGATGAGCAATTAAAAAAAGCAGTTGAATTAATGCTTGAACAATTAGATAAAGGCACAAAGTAAGCTTTTTCAGGAGTATTCATAATGAGCCGTACTGTCTATGTAAACGGAGACTTTCTACCAGAGGAAGATGCAAAAATATCAATTTTTGATAGAGGATTTGTCTTTGCTGATGGCGTCTATGAAGTCTCTTCTGTTCTTGAGGGTAAACTTGTCGATAATACTGCCCATCTTCTTCGCCTGGAGCGTTCTCTTAACGAACTGAAGATGGAGGCCCCTGCGTCAGGTGCTGAAATTACAGCGATCATGCAAAAATTGATTGCCCTCAACGGATTGCAAGAGGGGCTTGTCTATCTTCAGGTAACCCGCGGAGCCGCTGATAGGGATTTTGGTTTCCCAAAGGATGTAAACCCTTCTCTTGTGATGTTCACACAGGCAAAATCTCTTCTGAACAGTCCTGCTGCCGAAAAGGGCATTAAAGTAATTTTTGTAGATGACATACGGTGGGGGCGGCGTGACATCAAAACCATTCAGCTGTTGGCTCCGGTTCTCGCAAAACAAGCCGCCAGTGAAGCAGAGAAAGACGATGCATGGCTTGTTATGGACGGCCTTGTCACAGAAGGGTCATCGAACAATGCGTATATTGTGAAAGATGATCAGATCATCACCAGAAAACTCTCGAACGATATTCTACACGGCATTACGAGAAAAGCCGTCCTCTCCCTTGCAGAAGAGGTGGGGCTTAAGGTGATTGAACGTAGCTTCACTCCGCAAGAGGCGCAAGAAGCCGATGAAGCCTTTATCACAAGTGCAAGTACATTCGTTTTTCCAGTGGTAGAAATTGAGCACACCTCAATCGGTAAAGGCTCTCCAGGGCCTATCTCAAAAAGATTAAGAGAGATTTATATAAAACAAGCTCTAGAGACTTTAGAGTGACCCTTTAAGGGAATGATCAAAAAAGGAGAGGCATGCCTCTCCTTTTAAACTTTAATCGGCCTTAAGGACTGTTGTAGTAGGATAAGGAATGTTAATTCCTTCTTTATCAAAGGCTTCTTTCACTGCCTTTAACAAATCCCACTGCAACGCCCAAAAATCACCACTTTGACACCAAACTCGCACCATAATATCCACACTGCTGTCTCCAAGGTTCGTTACAGCGACCACTTTGTCAGGATCTTTTAAACTGCGCTCATCTGCACTAACGACCCTCGAAATAATTTCTATGGCTTTATCAATATCATCCCCGTAATCAATACCGTATACAAGTTGAATGCGACGAGTGTTATGATAATTGAAATTCTGAATTGAGCTGCCCCAGACAGAACCATTAGGAATGATGATCCGTACATTATCCCCTGTATCTAGGTCTGTGGTGAAGAGGCTAATCTCCTTAACCACGCCCGTATGGCCTGCAATATCAACAAATTGTCCGACTTTGAATGGGCGGAAAATCAATAACATCACGCCTGCTGCGATATTTGACAGTGTCCCCTGCAATGCGAGGCCAATTGCCAAACCTGCGGCACCCAGTAAGGCAACAAGACTTGTTGTCTGAACACCAAACCTCTCAAGAACCGCGAGCAAAGTCACTGCAATAACGGCATACCGAGCTATGGACGCTAAGAAATTCGCTACTGTCTGGTCAAATTTCTCAGACCTCTTAGGCAGCGCAGCTACAAAATTCTGCACCCGTCTTGCAATCCAAAAACCGATTATTAGTGTCACAATAGCTGCAACAACATCGAGACCGTATGTTGTAACAGTGGTCATGGCCGCATCATACAACTCCTGAGCTTTATCGCCCATTGCTTTAACTTCTTCGTCCATACTCAACTCCTCTTCCTTCCATAAACATTCTTAGTAGATATAAAGTATAAAGGCATTCCCTCAAAATAAAAGCTCTCTGGACTAGAATTTACCCCCAAAGTGCAACAGACGGTGTTTTCATGAGAGACCCATCAAAAGTGAGAGGGGTGTTTCGATCTTCAGAGAGCAAAAGAGGTCCATCAAGGTCAACAAGCTTTGCGTCATGTGCCAGCACCATGGCGGGGGCCATTGCAAGAGAAGAGCCAACCATACACCCTACCATAATGTCCATACCGGCCTCTTCTGCTTTTTGTTTCAACTTCAAAGCTTCCGTTAAGCCCCCTGTCTTATCCAGCTTAATATTAATCATGTCATAAAGACCAATGAGATCTGGTAAGCGATCACTGGTATGGGCACTCTCATCCGCGATTAAGGGGATTGGGTGTGGGAGAGATTTCAACGCCTGATCATGCGAAGCAGGAAGTGGCTGTTCAATTGCAAGGATATTATAGGGTTCAAGCCCTTGCATAATTGAAGCATAATCCTGAGCAGACCATCCTTCATTTGCATCAAGCATAATCTCAGATTGCGGTGCTCCTCTTCGAACTGCAGCGATCCGGGGCACATCATCCGATGAGGCCAATTTGACTTTTAGAAGAGGCCTCGCGGCAGCGTCTCTCGCCTTTTGTTCCATGATAATAGGATCATCATAACTGATCGTATAGGCTGTCACCAAATCGTCAGGTTGAGGCAATCCAAGCAATTCCCACACTCTTGAGCCCTCTCGTTTAGCTTCAAGATCCCACAAAGCACAATCCACTGCATTTCTAGCCGCTCCCGCTGGCATGACAGATTGCAACTTCTCTCTTGTGAGGCCGGCTTCAATTTCTTTTAAAATGGCTTGGATCTGTTCACAAACGGATGTCAAGGACTCGCCGTATCTCGCATAAGGCACACATTCCCCCCTGCCAGAATAAGTCCCATCTGACAACGTTACAGTGACCACTTCGGCTGCGGTTTTGGATCCGCGTGCAATTCGAAAAATCCCGTCAATCTGGAACGAGTCTGCCTGCACTCTGCCTTTGATAATGGTCATGATACCATGTCTACGATTTTAGCCGTGCCTTGAGAATAGGGATCACACGCAGGCAGACCATGCTCGTCTTCAAGCTTTTTTAGATAGCCTTCAATGTCTCGTGCAACCATTTGGCTGGTATTCACACATATTCCAATAAATTTTGCATCATTATTGACAATCTGAGCAAGGGTCGTTGCTAAGCTGAGCACCTCTTTGATTGCTGGTACTTTCTGATGAGGGAGGCCGCGCATATGAGATCGCGTAGGCTCATGGCACAAAACCATCGCGTCAGGTTGCCCACCATGAATTAGGGCCATTGTAACACCACTATAAGAGGGGTGAGCAAGACTGCCCTGTCCTTCGATAATATCCCAGTGGTTTGGATCCTCATTTGCTGGGGCGATGGTTTCGACTGCCCCAGCCATAAAATCTGCTACAACGGCGTCAATGGACGCCCCTGAACCTGAGACTAGAATGCCCGTCTGCCCTGTCGCTCTAAATGTGGCATTCATACCTCGAGAGAGCATCTCTTTCTCGAGTGCAAGAGAGGTGTACATTTTACCACAGGAGCAATCCGTCCCCACAGGCAAGAGGCGTTTACCACTGCGCTTTTCACCTGTTCCGATAGGGAACTGTTCTGTCGGGTGACGCACATCATATATATTCTTATCCAGTTGTGTCGCAAGACCCGCAACGTCAACGATATCATTGACTTTATTATGAAGACCGTTGGCGATATCATATCCAATGTGAAGGGCTTCTTTCAAAACGTCCATCCAAACAGCAGAAATAACCCCGCCGCGATTGGCTGTCCCAAGCACCAATGTACGAGCCCCTTTATCATATGCTTCCTGCAGACCAAGTTCTGGTAGCCCTAGATCTGCCTTACAATTCTCAAGGCTCATCTGGCCCACAACTTTTTCAGGGCGCCAATCGTTAATGCCACGCGCAGTTTTAGCAGCCAATTGATCAGGAGCATCGCCTAAAAACAAGAGGTAGGGAGTTTGAATTTGATACATTGCCTTATCCTTTTATTAAATTTCGCCTCTATAACACTTTATCTTCTGGGTAGAACTATCTACAACATAATATCTTATGATTCAAAAGAGAATAGCCATGCGTTCAACAAAAGCAGTGATCCATCTAGACGCTATGCAGCATAATGCACGATTAGCGAAAGAATCCGCACCAGAGAGTTTACTCATCGGAGTCATCAAAGCCGATGCGTATGGACACGGGGCTGTTCAAGCAGCTCAAGCTTTAAACACCATCTGCGATGCTTTTGCAGTCGCCTTTTTGGATGAGGCCGTGTCCCTGATGGAAAACGGCGTTTTAAAACCCCTTCTTCTCCTTGAGGGATTCACCACGGATGAAGAGCTTGAATGTGTCGGATTAAACGGCTTTTGGACGGTCATTCACCATCCTTATCAAGTGGACATATTAAGGAACTATCAAGGCCCAGAACTTGAACATGTTACGCTTAAAGTTGATACTGGCATGCACCGACTTGGTCTTATGCCCGACGAGGCTGACGCGCTTATCACAGAACTGAAGCAGAATGATCGCATTAAAGAGTTGAGTTTAACCACACATTTTTCTTGCAGTGATGAATTAGACAAGAGCAATACACAAAGTCAAATTAACAAAATTCTGGCCCTTGCTGAACGTCATGATTTGGGCATTGCAATGGCCAATAGTGCTGGAATTCTCGGGTGGCCCCAATCAAGGGCAACGTGGAACAGGGCGGGAATTATGCTCTATGGCGCCACACCTTTTGAGACCTCCCATCCCCTAGGCGATCAGCTCAAGGCTGTCATGAGTTTGGAAGCCCCTGTTATCGCCCTGAGGGAGATCGCTGTTGGTGAATGCGTAGGCTATGGCAGGAACTGGTCAGCACAGCGGCCTTCTCTAATTGCAACACTTGCTATTGGGTACGCCGATGGTTACCCCCGAGCGATCAACGCAGGTACAGAGGTATGGATAAATAACCAACGCGCTCCGATCGTAGGGAATGTTTCGATGGATATGATTACAATTGACGTGACGGATGTACATCATGTTGGCCTTGGGTCAAAAGTAGAACTGTGGGGAAAAAACATCTGTGTTAACGAGATTGCAGCTGCGAATAATACCATTGGCTATGAACTTTTAACGAAAGTTACGGCGCGCGTTCCCCGATCCTATGAAGGTTTGTAGATGGTGATGTCACACACAATTGCGATAATTGGCGCTGGCCCTGCAGGACTTATGGCGGCTGACATTCTCTCTCGTCACTACGGGAATAAAGCCTCAATCACGCTCTATGAAGCCATGCCGACAGCTGGACGTAAATTTCTAATGGCTGGAAAAAGCGGCCTGAATTTAACCCACAGTGAACCTCAAAATTCTTTCCTCGAGAGATATAGAGGCAATCGTCTTCATATGCTGAAAGAAGCGCTGAATGGCTTCCCCAATACCTCAGCCATGGAGTTATTTCATCGCTATGACTTAAAGACATTCACAGGCAGTTCGGGGAGAGTATTTCCTGAAGTTATGAAGACAGCGCCTTTTCTGCGTGCCTGGCTCACAGATTTATCTGAACGAGGCATCACCATAAAAACCCGTCATAAAGTCACAGGCCTCAGCCAAGATAAGACGCTCACAATTCTAGCTCAGGGTAAAGAAAGTACTGTTCAAGCTGATGTTATTTTATTTGCCTGTGGTGGGGGAAGCTGGGCGCGTCTAGGCAGTGATGGCAACTGGTCAACAATATTGGAAAAAAATTCCGTCCCGTGCGACCCATTTCGGCCCTCAAACTGTGGCTTCCAGGTAAACTGGAGCACCTTCATGGTTGACAAATGGGCAGGAATACCTGTCAAAGCATGTCAGCTTGGCTCAGGATCGCAAAGATCCTCAGCTGAATTTGTCATCACCCGATCAGGCATCGAGGGCAGCGCTATCTATAGTCTTTCTAATGCCCTGCTTGAAACAAAAAACCTCCAGATTGATTTATCGCCTCAGCGATCTTATGCCCATCTAGTGGAACAACTCTCAAAGCCCAGAGGGAAAGAGAGCCTGTCCAATTTTTTAAGAAAAAGGGTGAATATCAAAGGTGTTAAGCTGGCCCTTCTGCGTGAGGTTTTAGCCGCCGAAGAAATGAACAATCCAACTGTTCTTGCTCAAACCATAAAGAGCTTATCACTCGATATAATCGGACCCCAACCCCTTGACCAAGCCATCAGTACATCAGGCGGACTGCCTATGGAGGCCCTGAATAAAAACTGGATGATCACATCCTTGGATGGCTGTTTTGCTGCAGGAGAAATGCTTGACTGGGATGCACCTACTGGAGGATATCTTTTAACTGCATGTTGGGCTACGGGTAAAGCTGCTGCAGAAGGCATCATCCACTATCTCAAATGATACAATTCCCGATTAAATCGGGAATTCCAAAGTCACGGTTGTTCCCTCATCCTTGTTTGAATAAACTGTAAAATCAATAGCGAGCAAATCACATAGTTCCACAACGATTGGCAACCCTAATCCCGTGCCCTCTGATCCATCTGAGAGATGACTTTCAATCTGATTGAAAGGTTGTAAGGCATGTTTCACTTCTTCATCATCCATACCCACACCGCTATCCATACATTTAAAGACGAGGCGTTCGCCAAGATGGTCGCACGACAAATAAATGGTTCCTCCATCTGGCGTATATTTTACAGCGTTTGAGACAATATTCAGCAGAATTTGAGACAGCATGAGCTTATCCGTCTGCACAGTAGGTATGGTATCTGATATTCTCACTGCTAAAATTTGTGACTTAGCCGTCGCTTGTATATTCACCACGGACACGCAGTGGTTGATCACCTCAGTCATTTCAACTTTTGAAATCTTGGGATTCAGTTTCCCAGCCTTGTTTTTATTGAGGAGAAGGAGATTATTTATTAAGCTTAAAAGGTGATTACCACTATCATTTATATAGCGTCCGTATTCCTCGATGGTAGCATAGTCCAACTTGTTTACTGTCGTCTCTTTTAAAAACCCAGAAAAACCGAGAATAGCATTCAGAGGCGTTTTAAAATCATGGCTAATTTGAGAGATAAACTTATCTTTCAGCTGCATGGCATCTTCTAGCTGATCATTTTTTTCACGTAATTCTCTGACTTGTTTTCTAATGAGTAGTCGATCTCGAAATTGACGCTGTCTGTTCACTTCCATCACGACAGAAAGTAGAAGAGTTAATCCAATCAGTGCAATATATTCGGCGAAGTAATTGAACGGCCCTTGACTAGAGACAACAAGGTAAAACAAAGCCAAATAAAGCGTATAGAATATGAGCCCCCCGAGAATGCTCATTGAATATACGCTCACAACAAATAAAGCGCCTAAGGCAAAGGCCATTGTGCCTTGATCATTCAAAACATCCATAACACCAAGAATAAAGGTCATTGAGAGTACAGCCAGCATAAGCAGCTGACTCAACGCATGAAGATATCTTCCTCTATAAAACTTGAATAGAAGGCTAAAGCCCAAATAAATGAACAAATAGGTAATGAATATCGTCGCATAACTAAAGGAGGTATACCTATGATACGCCCCATCAATAAAGACAGTGTATAAATGTGGATAGCTTACAACTAGCAGGATTAAAAACAGAGTAATCGATGAGGCAAAGGAGTAACGACTGTTTGCTTTCTTTTGACGTTTTTTATATAGAATTTGATCTTCATCAGATAATATTTTTAACATCTCAATCATAGATACAATCGTCTCTCATGAATTTATGGCCCCATTAAAATCATAGTCTAACCAGATCGATCAAGAGTTCAAGACTTTACTCAGCTGCGGTAACTGTCGCAGACTCTGTTGCTTCTACATAATCTGTTGCGGTCTCAAGTCTTCCGCGTTTGTGAAGCATTTCCCCTTGCTTTTTCTGAGCTAATAACTCTCGAGCCTTGGCATATTCATCAGACTGCCAGAAGACCAAACATCCATTACATCCTTTACCACAGCATCCTTCTTTGCCGAGACGCGGTGTCCTAAAGGACTTGCCTTTGATCGCTTCTTCCATGGTTACGCGGACAATTTCGCGCTTCTTATCATATTTATCACTATTGCCTTTGCCCATTTGAATTTTCTGAGCTTCCAAGTCTAACTTAAGGCGCGCCCACTGTGCTTCAGTGAGGGCTCTTTCTTTTCTCACAATGGTGAAAGGAGGAAAATCTTGTTGAATGCGGTCGCGATCTTCCCGGTCAAAAAGGCTGAACGGAATACGAATTTTCGGTTGAGCGCCAGCATGGACAACGTCTGTTATCTTACCCCTGCCGTCTTTTCCCCTGCGACTAACATCTTCAAATTCATAGATACGGAGAAGAGTAATTTCACGATCGAACGGAGAAACGAATTCAAGCACGTCTCCCGCTTCAAGCTTATTTTTACCATCAAGTATTAAACAATCATCTCTGACTTCACTGACGATACCAGCGATCTCATAGTCAGCCATCGTGCTGGTTTCTTCATAACCATGATCATAATTGGTTAATCGTCCTTCGTGAAAAGCAAGCGTATATCCGCGCGATGGCACAGTATTTAACTCTTTCATATAGGGATCAGCCTTCCAATTGGCTGGATCTGCATACCAATCGTCAACAGCCATACGGTATGCCCGTGCTACCATTGCAACATAGTAAGGGCTTTTTCCTCGTCCTTCGACTTTCAGACTGTCCACACCAATTTTTAGATAATCATCAAGCTTTGGCATAATGCATAAGTCTTTAGAATTAAGAATATATGCGCCTTTATCGCTTTCCTCAATTGGCATGAAATCACCAGGACGATGTTCTTCTTCTAGAAGAAATTCAAAGAGTTCAAGATTCTCTTCTGTAAGCTTCAATTCCTGAACAGTCCCATCCTTAAGGCGCATATGGACTTTGTATTTCCAACGGCAGCTGTTCGCACAAGCACCTTGGTTTGCACCGCGTTCAACCATAAAATTAGAGAGCAAACACCGACCTGAATAGGTCATGCACATAGACCCATGCACAAAGGCTTCGATTTTGATATCAGGACATTTCCCTCTTATTTCGGCGAGCTCTTCATAAGAGACTTCTCTACCAAGGACCACGAGTTTAGCCCCCAGATCCTGCCAAAATTTTACCGACTGGAAAGAACAGACATTCGCTTGAGTTGAGACATGCAGTTCAAGTTCAGGAGCATGTTCGCGCACATACATGAACACGCCTGGGTCAGCCACAATCAATCCATCAGGCTGTACTTTTTTTACAGTCTCAACAAATTCAGGTAATTTATCGATATCCTTATTGTGAGAAAATAAATTCAGTGTGAGGTAAACTTTCTTGCCATACTGATGGGCAAATTCGATCCCTTCTAACACTTCTGTCAGCGTGAAAGCCGACTTTGTTCTGAGACTCATATCTGGTGTACCCAAATAACAAGCGTCAGCACCATACAAGATAGCTGTCTTAAGTTTATCAAGGCTGCCCGCAGGCATGAGGAGTTCCGACCTATCAGACGGATTAATCGTAGCAGTGGCCATTTTAGTTCTCTTTCAGCCCCTGAGTGCAGGTCAGGGTTCCCTAATTGGTCAAAATTAATAAAGTGCGTCCGTTTAGCAGAAAACCTGCAAAAAGAAAAGCTATACTCTATAATAGAGATAGGGTCTGAATATTTGGTAAACAACTTACCTTGACTTTTGACGCATTAAATCACCAATGTAAGCTAAGAAACCCACAGCCCATGTAACACAGTACAGGAACATTTTCTATGACGCGCAGTATGATCCCAGCTATTTTTCTCTTTTCTCTCTCACTCACTATGATCACCTTCCCAGCTTATCAAGTGAATGCTGAGTCTGAAAATCAAATGGGTGGGCCTTCCTTTCCTTTTAAAACGCCAAAAATGGCCCCATGGCCTAAGAAGTCTCAAAACCTTAGCCGGATTGCTTTCGGGTCTTGCAATGATGAAGAATCGCCCATGCCAATCTGGCAGTCAATTTACGAAGCAAAGCCTGACCTTTTTCTTTTCACAGGTGACAATGTCTATGTTGACATAAATAATGATAAGTGGATTACAGACCCAAAACCTTCAGATTTCGATTTTGCTTATGGAAAACTGGCTGAAAATAAACTTTTTTCAAAAGTAGCGGCTCAGGTTCCGATGATGGCAACATTTGATGATCATGATTTTGGCAAAGATGACGCAGGGAGTGAATATCCACTCAAAAAACTTGCTAAAGATAAGATGCTCGACTTTTTCAATGTATCCCAAACACATAAAGTCAGAGAGAGAGAAGGTGTTTATTACTCAAAAACTTTTGGAGAGGACGGCAAAAAGGTTCAGGTCATTATGCTCGATACCCGATATTTCAGAAGCCCCTTAACGCACGCTAAAAATCCTGGCCCTGGCAAAGAACGGTATGTGCCAAGTCAAGATCCTGATCAAACTATGCTAGGCGATCAGCAATGGGCTTGGTTTGAGCGCCAACTTGAAAAGCCTGCAGATGTCAGGATTATCGTCTCAACCATTCAAGTTATCGCAAATTCGCATGGCTGGGAATCATGGCGGACAATGCCTCTTGAGCGAAAAAAACTATATGAAACACTCAATACTATAAAGACTGGCCGAACTTTTCTTATTACCGGCGACCGTCATGTAGCCGGCCTATACCAAAAGACGTCAGGCATGAAAAAACCCTTGATTGAGGTCACAGCCAGTTCCCTGAATAAATCATACAATAGTTTCACCTCTATTCAGGAGGAATGGGACAAAGAGCATCAGATTGGGACTTTATATGGGCCCGTGAACTTTGGTCTCCTGTCCATTGATTGGGACGCCATGACTGTGTCTGTTGATATAAAAGATGTTCAGGGAAAAACAGTGAGAAGTATGACTGTGAATGCCGATTAACAAGAAGAATATAAAAAGGGCGGCAAAAAGCCGCCCTTTCTGAGATTAAACCACGCCTTAGAATTTACGACGATAGGTAATACCAGCTGTTGCAGGCTCGTTGGTGCGGTATCCAAGCCGAGCACGACCACCTCTTTCCCGATCAAAGGAAAGATTAACATTCGTATCAGTTAGGTTTTTCACATACCCCACAAGCTCCCACTCTTCCGTCGCAATTCCAACAGAAACATTGATCGTCGTGTATGATCCAAGCAACAAGTCAAGCGTTGTAGACTCGCTACCATCCATACCAGCAAAAGCTAGACCATGGTTAAAGGTAGCTATACCACCGTTCCGCTGATCCGCAGGCTGTGTATAGACGGACCCACGATGCTGAAGCGTACTTGTCATAAACAGCTCACTGCCCCCAAAATAGTCTACCGGGAAATGAAGATAGAAGGTTGCCCCAAGATTTACTTTCGGGACTGAAGGTAAACGATCTTCATCAGCAATGATCAAACTTCCACCCGCATAGACGTCAGAGCCAAATTTAGCATCCACAATACTTCCGGCAAAAGTTACATCTAAGTTGTCAGACACAACGGCTTTAAACTCTGCTTCGATACCTTTTGTTGTGGCATCTTCAACGTTAAAGACCACGCGTGAGGAACAAGATCCTGCATCCAGTGTGACCTGAAGGTTGTTGATCTTATTATAGTATGCAGCTGCGTTAAATGAGAAAGACCCTTTATTTACTTTCACACCAGCTTCATAGTTCCACATAGTTTCGTCGTCATAGGCTTGGAAATTACCGAAAGTATCCAAATCGCTTGCATCACATAAACCGACATTAAGGGGATCATTAACGCCGCCAAGACGGAATCCTTTAGAGATTTGAGCATTTAACGTTACATCTTCATTCATATCATAACTGGCCATGAAGCGTGTTGTTAATCCATTCGACGTTGTTGGATCTTCTTGATCAACAATGCCACTCCCAAATAATCCAACAATGGTAGCCGTGCGTTCTTCGCTATAATCATAATAACGCGCCCCAGCTGTCAGCTGCAATTTGTCATTCATATCATATGTCAACTCACCAAACCCGGCAAACTGCTCTAAGGAGTATGGAAGTTGTGAGAAATACGGTGAATCTGCGGGGGCTACTCCTGCGCCTGCTCCTGCAGATGTTCCAGCCCCTAAGGTGGCATCGGTCACAGCATCATACCCTGGCGTAGGCAAGTATTGCTCATAAAAGCGATCTGTATTGGCATAATAGCCGCCCACGATCCACTGAAGAGGTCCATCATCGTTCGAAGATAATCTGATCTCTTGAGTAAATTGCTCTAATTCTGTTGTATCCCTTAAATTCGAAGGCAGGCGAACGCCCGCAGCAGGGAAACCAAGGTCGATAGAGACAGACCCCGTTAAACCAGAAGCATCACGGCTTACAAGAATGCTGCGGTCCGTATAGCTAGAGATAGAGGTCAGATCAAAGCCATCGAATTCCGCTTCGACGAGCAAATCCGCAATCAGTGTCTCATCTTCAAATTTTTCTTCCAACTTTCTAAACTGCTCGCGTTCTTTATACTCATAAGCAGGCGTTGTATATTCATTAGCATAGAGATTAAAGACTTCCTGACGGTTAAAGCCATTCATATCTATCTTCTGATAAATAACACGCGGGGTTACAGAAACCGCCTCAGAAGCTTCGAACTTCATTGCCATTCTCAGGCCAGTTCTTGTGCCATCATTCACGTCTTTATTACGCGCCCCTTTTTTATTAAGAATGGCATCGATATAGCCTGCATATTCGGTATGATAAGCCACGAGTCTTACCGCCGCTTTATCTGACAGAGGCAAGTTTGCCATCGCTTTAATATGCCCGCCCGTTTCACCATCCTTCATGTTGTTGATGTCAACTTCCATGCTTCCTTCTGTTGTATTCAATAAAGGCTGATTGGTGATATATCTTAGTGTCCCGCCAATAGATCCTGAGCCAAACAGTGTCCCTTGCGGGCCGCGCAATGTTTCAACTCTGTTGAGATCATAAAAATCAAGATCTGGTGTAAAAAGAGAGAGAGAAATTACGCTTTCATCAAGATAGACACCCACTTGCTCTTTAACGCCTGGTTGGTCGCGCACAACTTGACCCGCAGAAACACCGCGAATAGCCACTTGGCTTTGGCCAGGGCCCAAGTTTTGGATCATCAAGCCCGCAACATTTCGAGAAAGATCTTCGAGAGATTGTGCTCCTGAACGGCGAATGTCATTCGCTGTTTGCGCGTTAATGGAGAATGGAACATCTTTGATCGATGAGGCCCTTTTTGTGGCTGTTACAGTAATTTCTTCAAGAGATTGCTCCTCTTGGGCAGAGACAATCAAAGGTACGCTGTGAGCTAATAAAGCTATCGCTGAAGCTGATTTAAGCATCATTTGCATATTTTTTTTCATTTTTTCTTCCTTAAGTTTTGATTACACACCGTAATCTGGCAAAAGAATGCTCGAAGAAACTAAAAAAATATATTCAATTTATCATGATATCCCTACAAAAAAGGGAAAAGCTTCCTGCTTGTGACAAATAGATCACTATAGCGATATTAATACCCTACTTTAGTGAAATAGTTTCAATTTTGTCGCTATCTTTCGTTTATTGAACACGGGTGTTGTGAGTCAGCAACTCATAGTTCGCACACTCTTCGTCGTCCTGATTTGTTACAGTAACATCCCAGCGCACTTCCCCGAAGTCTTCATTTTCTCGAGCTGTTCTCTGCATACAAACAAGGCGAACATACATTGTGTCGCCAGGGTAAACTGGTTTTGTAAATCTTAGGTTCTCTAGCCCAACATTAGCAAGAACAGGGCCTGGGGCAGGATCTACAAATAATCCAGCCGCAAATGAAAGAAGCAGGTAGCCGTGAGCCACTCGGCCCCCGAAGATTGGATTGGCCGTTGCAGCTTCCTCATCCATATGTGCATAAAAAGTATCGCCTGTGAAATTTGCGAAATGTTCAACATCCTCAAGAGTGACAACTCTCGGTTTGGTGTATAAAGCGTCACCAATTTTTATTTCATCAAATGATTTACGGAAGGGATGCGCATCCATTGTATTTGCCGTACCGCCAGCCCACCTGTTTGTAACTGTTGTCAATACATCGGGAGACCCTTGGATTGCCACGCGTTGAAGGTAGTGTTTTACTGCACGAATTCCCCCTTGTTCTTCGCCGCCGCCAGCGCGCCCAGGACCACCGTGTTTCATATGAGGAAGCGGCGAACCATGTCCGGTACTTTCTCCAGCGGAGGTACGATCAAGCACGACTAAACGCCCATGGTAAGCGCCCACACCCATGGTCACTTTAAAAACAACCTCTGGATCAAAAGTAAAGAGAGAAGCAACAAGAGAACCCTCTCCTTTATTGGCAAGTTCAATTGCCTCGTCCAAACTGTCATAAGGCATTAATGTGGTGACAGGCCCAAAAGCTTCAACCTCATGAATCAATCCTGACTGAAGCGGTTGATCACAACACAAAACTGTAGGCCCTACAAAAGCCCCGCTATCAAAGTGTGCACCAACCACATCAAACGGCTTCGTCCCATCAAGAACAATCTCAGCTTCTTTCGATAGCTCCGCCACTCGTTCAACAACCTCTTGCCGTTGTGCAAGGGAGGCCAAAGGTCCCATACGCACCCCCTCTGCACGGGGGTCACCGACCGTGACTTTCTTCAAGCGATCCACTAACGCCTTCTTTACAGCCTCAACTTGTCCTCTTGGGACAATCGATCGCCTGATTGCAGTACATTTCTGGCCGGCCTTAGTTGTAACTTCTCTCGCCACTTCTTTCACAAATAAATCGAATTCCTCAGAGCCTTCAACAGCATCTGGTCCCAGAATTGAACAATTTAAACTATCGCACTCTGCTACAAAAGGAACAGCATTTTTAATGATAGCAGGGTGATTTTGCAGATAGTGAGCCGTCGCAGCTGATCCTGTGAAGGTCACGATATCTTGACAGGTCAGGTGATCAAACAAATCCCCTGTACGGCCGCTTATAAGCTGCAAAGCGCCCTCAGGTAGAATACCGCTTTCGATCATTCTTTTTACAGCTTGCTCAGTTAGCTGAGCTGTACTTGAAGCCGGCTTCACAATAGCGGGCATCCCTGCCAAAAGTGTTGGTGCAAGCTTTTCCATCATCCCCCAAACAGGGAAATTATATGCGTCAATATGCAAAGCAACGCCGCGACGAGGCACCATGATATGTTGCCCAATAAAGCTACCGTTCCGGGAGAGCTGTTCCACATCGCCGTCAACATACCACGGCTGGTTTGGGAGCTCACGGCGCCCTTTTGAAGAATAAACAAAAAAGGTCTGAATGCCGCCATCCACATCAATCCAAGTATCAGCTTTTGTCGCGCCGGTTTGATAAGAGATATCGTAAAGCTCATCCTTAAATTTTGATAGGTAAAGGGCAAGTTCTTTCAAAAGAAGAGCTCTTTCATGAAAGGTCATCTGTTGCAACGCAGGACCGCCGTGCTCTCGACCAAATTCGAGCATTGCCTTAAAATCAAGTCCATCACTTGAGACAGTTGCAAGAACTTCCCCTGTCGACGCATCTTTAATTGCAGTGCCCTGTGTCTCTGGTGAAATCCATTTTCCGTATGCGAAACTTGACAAATTCATAAAATATCTCCCTTACTACACTCAGAGAATACCCATTAATTGACCGGTCAGTCAATGAATTATATTTTATAGGGTATTCCAAAGGGGATTCTTGAGCGAGTTCCTCCATATCTAGGAAGGGTAAAAGGGATAGAATTATGGCACGACCGCAAGCCGCAAATTACGATGAGAGAAAAGAAAAGATCCTTCGCACGGCTGCAAAGGTTTTTGCAGATGAAGGCTATCATAAAGCTTCTGTGAATACGATCGCAGCACAATGCGACATGTCTAAATCGCTCATCTATCATTATTTTTCTTCGAAGCAGGACATTCTCTATCATAGTATGATTGATCACGTGAAAGAGCTTGATAAACTTGCTCAGGAGGTACTGGCCGATACGCTTCCTGCTGAAAAAAAACTGAAACGCATCATTCGGCGTTATTTAAAGATTTATCAGGATACGGTTGCTGAACATCATCTCCTGATCAATGAACTCTCTAATTTATCTGCAGGGCAAAAAGAAGAAGTTGTTTCCATACAAAATAGTGTTGTTCAAGTGTTTGCCGACTTGGCCCATGACCTCTCTCCGGCCCCCTTAGAAGCCCATAAGGGTAAAACTGTTGTCTCTATGCTGATGCTGGGCATGATGAATTGGACCTATATCTGGTTCAAGCCGGGGGGGCCTATGACGTCTGATGATCTTGCTGATATGATAGCCAATATATTCTTGAATGGCCTCAAGGGGTTAAAATAATACGAGCCTAGAATGCTTTCTTTATAGACGAAAAAGGGCGGCCCAAAAGACCGCCCTTCTTTTATAAGGCTGCTCTTCTTTTTAGAAGGAGTAGCTGATTTCTGCACCATAGCGGCGTCCTTTGCCCATTGGAGCAAAGTATGGGTAATCAAGTCCCAAGGCTGGAATTGCAAATGGTAGCACTGTCATGCCGCCTAAAACAGATTCGTCTGTCAAGTTCTTGGCATAGAGAGACACTTTCCAGTTTGCGTCATTCGGAGCGAAATCAACGCTCGCATTCATCATTGAATATGAATTAAAGAGCCCCGCATTATTGTCTGTATAAGCCGACTTAGAGCGATAGGAATATTCCCCGCGCAAAGTCAAAACACCATAATCTGCAACATTAACGTCATGTGTAATTCCAGCTGTCAGAGTCCATTTTGCAAGACGTGGGATATCAAGATCAAGGTCAGCATCTGTTACAACGCCGTCACCTGTTAGATCATAAATAATATCCGTATACTTCCCGTCTATGTAACCGATACCAAAATTCAGCGCTGTATTCTCACCAACCAAAGCGATGGCATCAAATTCAAGACCAAGGATGCGGGCATCCCCTGTATTCTCGATATCTTGAAGAACACCGCCGTTTGGATCTGGAAGGTTAATTTCCCGCTGCATGTCACTGAGGTAATTAACATAGA
Organism: Temperatibacter marinus; assembly: GCF_031598375.1. NCBI lineage: Bacteria > Pseudomonadati > Pseudomonadota > Alphaproteobacteria > Kordiimonadales > Temperatibacteraceae > Temperatibacter > Temperatibacter marinus. The sequence goes on along the minus strand of NZ_CP123872.1, from coordinate 1,769,427 downwards.
TTGCGCCGTTCAGGCGAAGCTTACGATCCATTAGGTCAGACTTAAATCCAACCTCAAAATTGTCAACACGCTCATCATCAAAGGCGAGATCCTGCCCTGCTGCGAGTTTAGACTGGACCAGCGAAAGAGGCATCCGGAAATTGAACCCACCCGCTCGGTAGCTCCGAGACCAATGAGTATAGACTTTGGCTGTATCAGACAGGTCATAGTCCAAGCCAATTTTAGGGGAGAAATTGTCTGACTTGAATGTCAAATCAATGTCTACGAAACATGTGTAATCAAAGGTACAGGTCGTCAAAGGATTGAGAACACCTTCTTTTTCATTCCAACTGTAGCGTCCACCGAATTGTAATGTCAGATCTTCGTTCACATCAACATAGTTATTAACAAAGATACCCCAGTTTTTGGCAGACTGAACACCGCCACCGCCGTATTCAACCCGAGGAATAGCGCCAATTCTAGCAAAGAAATTCAGGGAAGCATCCTGGAACAAAGATCGACCTTCATCATAGTCTAAGTCACTTGTTGAGTAGTAGACACCCGCTGTGACTTCCCAGGTATCATTCACCCTTGTGTTATAGCGAAGCTCATTAGAAAGAATATCCGAGTCATTACCTGATGTAGAGTGAAACAGCCACAAGTGAGATCCATCAATGTCACTACGGGAATCTTGATCCACTTCACGGTATGAGAATATGTTTGTCAGTGTCCCTTCGCCGATTGCCATGTTGGCTTCGACTGTCAGTTGATCCCATCTAAGATCAATCTTACCTGCAAAATCCTGGCGTGTCGTAAGCGTATCAAACGGCTCTCGTGTATTGCCGCCCTGAGCGAATTGATCTACTGGGCCGTCGCCTTCTGTTTCACCATGCTCATAGATGACAGTAAGGTCAAAGTCATCACTGGGTTTAAATGTGATTGTTGGACGCATCACCCATGTAAATTCACGGCCTATATCAAAACCTAGAGTATCATTATTAAAATACCCATTATCATCATTCATGTAAAAAGCCATGCGCGCTGACAAGCTATCTGACAAAGCGCCGGACACAGCAAAACGAGTTGTTTTCATCAACCCTGTTTCAAGGCCAAAACTCCCTTTAACAGAGAAATCATCTGTTGGACGCGCTGTTCTAAGGAGTAGCGCCCCACCCGTCACGTTCCGACCGAAAAGAACTCCTTGAGGTCCTTTATGGATTTCAACCGATTCCATATCAACCATGGACAGGATTGCGCCTTGACCTGCACCCACATAAGCGCCGTTCACAAAAAGAGCAACTGAGGGCTCGACTGTGGGGATAGAGCTGTTAACCCCCATGCCACGGATTGAGTAATTCGCAGTCCCTGGAACGGTCCCAATATCATCAAGTGTTACTGAAGGCGTAGACATACTTAAGTCTGTCAGGCGTACCACTTTCATCGCTTCAAGTTTATCAGATCCATATGCTGAGATTTGAGCTGCAACATCTTGCGCTTTCTCTGCAGATGATCTCTTTGTTCCATAAACTTCAATTTCTTCCAGAATGCTGGCTGCAGATCCTTTTTTCTTTTCGTCACTGTCCTGTGCGATTGCACCATGAGCGCCAGTAACAGCCAAAGTTAAAAGCATAGCTGTCGATACAGATGCTTTCGCAATCGTCTCTTTTATCGTATCCCTCATTTTAGCTCCTCCTAAATAGACATAATAGTTCTCACACATCTGTGGTGTAAAAACATGAGTGTATATACTATGTTGGGCCTCTCCCCCTCGTGAGTGGCTTCATCAAAAAACTTAATGCAACATCTTAAAAAAACAAGGAAAATTAGAGATTTGCTCTCGTAGAAAGGCAAAAGAACCTACAAGGGTTACACAAAAGCCACAGGTAGATTAGTTAGTCATAGAACTTCTGGCATAAAAAGAAATAAAAACTAATGCTCGATGGAGTTATCCAGAGCCCCTGACTTACCTTGATACCTCCACTGTCAAGGTCCAAGTATTATAGCCCTCTTACCTCGGAATAACCGCACCCAAACTAACTAATGCAAGGTCAAAAAAATTAGAAACTTGACTTTAACTACACTTGTAGTATTACTTTGTACTACACATGTAGTTTTCGAGCCTTTAAGGAAGAAAAATGTCAGGATCTGTTAAATTAAGTGATCAACAATACGCCATTATGCAAGTTCTATGGGAACTCGGCCCAAAAAGCACAAGGGATGTCCAACAGGCCCTTTGTCATGAAAACTGGGCTTTGACGACTGTCGGAACAGTCCTCTCGCGACTTGAGAAGAAAAACATCCTCTCTTCTGAGACCCTTGGAAGAGAAAAAATCTTCACGCCTCTAATCGCACAGAGTGATGTGAAAAAATCAATGGTATCAGGCTTAGTTACGAATTTATTTAAAGGGGACCCAAAGGCCCTTCTTGCACACCTTCTTCAGGAAGGGGAAATTGGCAAAGAAGATCTCTCCGACATTGAAGATATGCTGAAGAAAGGGGATCCCAAATGACCTATCCTTTCGACTCTGTGGAACTTTTTCTTCTTCTTGCTCGGTTTTTAGGAGGCAGCACTCTCATTTTCTGCCTGGTTCTAGTGATCGAAAAAGTGGGCCTGTTAAAAAATCGTGACTTAGCAGACACCGCTTGGAAAGCAGCCATTATAGCCTCTTTCACACTTTTAATCCCAATAAGCAGTGAATATGCAAAGGAAGTAACCCTAACAACATCTGCCAGTTCTAAAATAGGCGAATGGATCCTCCCTCAAGACGACTTCACGGCACAAAAACTCAATATCCCAAAGGATTTCACTCTAGATGCAGGGCCAGATATTTTAAGAATAAAAGAACAGGCCGAGCGCGATAGCACCCTCTCACCTCAAGGCAACCAAGACCCTTTATCATCTGGCTCTGCATCCTCGAAATCTACAATTGCTTTCCCTAGGTTTTTAGTTCTTCCCTCTGTGCTTGCGGGCCTTGGCCTCTTAAGTTTGATCTTGACGTATGGCTTAGCGATCAAATCTCTAGGCAAACGCGAACGTGTCAGACCAGAGCACCGCGCTTTTGCAATTTTATTTACAATATGTGAGCGAGCAAATATTAAACGCACGCCCTATCTTACATGGACTTCCTCTATTGATAGTCCGCTTTGCCTCCCTTCTGGTGAGATTGTTCTCCCCGCTTGGGCTTTAGAAGAGGCAATCAGCACACATGAACTTAAGGGTCTCATTGGGCATGAAGTTGCCCATTTAAAGCGTAATGATCCAATTATCCTTCTCATCTTACACGCCTTATCAAGGCTTTTCTTCCTGCAACCGCTTTTTTCATTGGCACAAAAGCGGCTGGCAGATCTCGCGGAATTAGCAGCCGACGAGTGGGCCTCCAGCCATAGTGACAACCCGAAATCTGTTGCTGAAGCCCTTTTTACCTGTGCCAAAAAAATAACAAATAGAAAACAACCACAGTGGGGTCTAGCAATGGCTAAAGACAAATCAAAACTAAAAGCAAGAGTGGAAAGACTGCTTGCTGCGAACGATAGCGACTTTAAAAACACATCCTCTTTCATTAAAATCAGCATGGTTGCAGGTCTAATCGCCACATCCATGTCAATGCCAACCTTCGGCTTAGCGGCAAAGATTGAGCCAAAATCAGTAGTCACCCATTCGGGCCAAACTGAGGATGGACAGAGCGCCCCAAAAGCACCAAAAGAACCAAAAGCACCAAAAGCGCCAAAATCACCAGAAGCGCCAAAAGCACCAAAAGCACCAAAAGCACCAGAAGCGCAAAAAGCACCAGAAGCGCCAAAAGCACCAGAAGCGCCAAAAGCACCAAAAGCCCAAAAATCTACCCTCTCTGACAGAGCCAGTGTCAGTATGAGCATGAGCGGTGATAAAAAGCACCCAAGAGGCAACTTGAATTGGTCAGAAGATGACTATGAAATACGGGTCAAATGGGATGGACAGTTTGAAATTGCCACTGATGATAGCACAATAACAAAAGTAGCTGAAGACGGATATTTTCGGTTAATCGAGGAAGATGACGACCTTGAAAGAAGCATTAAATTCACCATGAAAGACGGGGAAATCCTTACCCAGTTCCGTTATGATGGCGATAAACGCCTCATGACAAATGAGGATAAAGAGTGGTTAAAAGAAACCCTAACAAAGGTGCTGCGTAGAACAGGGTTAAACGCTGAAAACCGTGTCCAAAATTACCTTAAAAAAGGCGGTGTTAAAGCTGTCTTAGCTGAAATGGAACAAATAACTGACTATGCTTTGAGAAAATATACCAGAGCCCTTCTCGAGGCGAGAAAGTTAAAATCAAAGGACGTAAGAGGTCTCATTAAAGTCTTATCGAAAATTGAGAGCGATTACGAAATGCGTCAAACTTTCGGCATGCTTTTAACCAACTATGACCTTCCAAAAGGCAGTTTACCAGATGTCCTAAAAGCCGCTAAGAAAATTGAAAGCGACTATGAGATGCGTCAGATGATAACGCCGCTCGTCACAAAGAAGGCACTAGATGATAATAGCTTTGCCATTCTCATTGAACTGATGGAAACCATTGAAAGTGACTATGAAATGAGACAGCTTTTCATGAGCGCACTAAACCAGAAAAAAATTAGCGATAAAAACTTACTTCGCCTTCTAGATATGACCATTGATAAAGTCAGCAGCGATTACGAAATGCGGCATATCATCGAGGCGATTGCCGACCGTAAAGATAAATCTGACCGCGCAACTGAAAAGGCAATCGTCCTCTTAGAAACTCTCAATAGTGATTATGAATTCAGACAAGCGTGTATGGCCATCATTAACTCTGGGGGCATGACATCAACATCCTGGCTTCTAATGATTGAAGCTCTTGATCAAATGAAGAGCGATTCTGAATTGTCTCGGACACTGGCCGCGATCGCCTCCAAAGCCCCTCGGAATGACAAAATCAACCAAGCGCTTTCTCGTGCAGCTGAGAAAGTTAACAGCAGCTATGAAGCAAAAAAAGTTAAGAAAATTTTGGAACGACGAAAGGGTCAGAAAACTTGATTTAATTTTTTTAAAAGGGCTGATTCATCAGTCCTTTTTTTTCCTTAGAATGGCCACCACCCACTATCCAAGTCATCTTCACACCCCTTAAGTTGTACAGCATATGTCTGGGCATAGCCTTCAACTTTACGTGCGACTTTAAGAAGCCATGGTTTTTTATTAAATGATTTTCTTTTCCATCCCCCATGGCCTTCATGGTAGGCTAAATACTGATTATAAGCGTCCCATTTAGAAATACCTAAGGTTCGCTGACTTACAGTCGAATACCATCCCATAAATCGTACAGCATCGTAAAAATCATCACGATCCGCACTCTTTCTTCCTGTACGCTGTTGATACCAATCCCAAGTCATGTCTTTTACTTGAGCATATCCATAGGCCGTAGATTGCCGACCCCAGGGGATAAAGCCTAGGATATATTTTCTAGGAGTTTTAGCATTATGTTTAAAGGATGATTCCTGACGCATCATGGCAAGTAGGACATGGATTGGTGTTCCATATTCTTTTCGTACTTTTTTTAAAGACTTATACCAACTTGATTTATCGTCGAGCATGACACAACTATTGGTGACAGATTTTGGTGGTGTAGGTGCACACCCCATCAGAACGGACGTTAGAACAGCTGTAATGACAATTTTTTTCATATCTACCCAATTTTCGAACTCTATGACGAGCCCTTTCTTTATATCTAGGGGAGAGCTTTGCCATATTCAAGCGCAATAAACCATCGACCTAAGAGAAAGGATTTTTCAGCCCACATTTTATCCCCTATACTCCTTTGATAAATGCTAAGCAGCTTCGCAGGATACAGCAAAGCCCGCCCTCATTAAGAAAGAATGATCACTATGTCCATCTCTCCTACACCAAGACCACCCTACATCGCCGTCATATTTTCAAATCAACGCGAAGAAGTCGATGAGAAAGGCTATGCACAAACAGCCGATGAAATGGTAGCTCTTGCTAGCAAACAGGATGGATATCTTGGAATCGAAAGTGTAAGGGATGAAACAGGATTTGGCATCACGGTTAGTTACTGGAGAGACGAAGACGCCATCAAAAACTGGAAGGCCAATGCAGATCACCAAGCTGCACAAAAAGCAGGTCGGAAAACTTGGTACCGCGCCTACAAAACACGGATTTCCACAGTCACACGAGATTACGGGTTAGGCGATTAAGCCCCACAGGAAGAGCGGACAATCAATTCTGTTGGCAACCGTTCAGAAAGCAATTCTTTATTGCTTCTTGAATTCAATAATTTCGATACTAAAATGCGCCCCGCCTTCATCATATCCTGAGAAATGGTGGTCAAGGGTGGATTAGAATATTGCCCCATGACAATATTATCATAACCAACGACCGCCACATCCTCAGGCACACGCATGCCAGCCCTATTTAGCGCAGCAATTGCGCCAAATGCTATAAGATCCGATGCTGCAAAAATTGCATCAAATTCATACCCGCTTGCAATCATCGCATCGACGGACGATTCAGCACTTTCAGGCTGCAAATGTGCACTTGAGATTAGTCGATCATCAATATCTAAATCTGCCTTTTCCATCGCCCTGAGATAGCCCTGATACCGCTGATAAAATTCAGGGGCTTCCACATCCCCGAGGAAGACAATTTTTCGACGGCCAAGGCGCAACAAATGCGACACAGCCTTCTCTCCTCCTCTGATATTATCAGACCCCACAGAACAATATTGCTGTCCAGGTAAATTAGCGCCCCAAACGACAAAGCGACCATCCTGCTTTGCTAAGCGATTAAAACGCTCATGTAAAAATGATTGCCCAAGGAAAATAATCCCCTCTGATCGGCTTGTTTCTACAAGGTGGGTCAAATCATCATAATTTTTAGGGGCAAAGTGTGAAATAACAATATCACAATCCACCTCGCGAGCAGCCTCTGCCACACCGCCGATAAGCTCCATGTAAAACGGGTCACTGGTCTTACCATCACGCCCAGGGTGCATGGGGATAACAATAGCAATCGTACTGTCTGATCCGCTCATTATCGCTGGCATATTTGGTCTAAAATTATAATCATGCTCTTGGGCAAGTCGCCAGACCCGACGTTTTGTTTCCTGATTCACCTTCGGACTATCATTCAGCGCCCGAGAAACAGTCGCAGTTGAGACACCTGCAAGATGTGCTAAATCCTCTAAACGGGTAATTTTATTTGGCATAAGACAGGGTCCCTAAAATATTTTTCATAATTTGCATAACAATATTTATATATTATTGCATAATTTTACAACCGTTAAATCACTGATATTTATGAATGTTGTATAATAATTGTTGCATTAATAGCATTATAATAGATGGGATTAGTGAATTTTTGTATAATTTTTTGCATTAATTTTCCTTGATTCATCCCTTAAACCAATTACAAGTTCCTTTAAGCCTTGAGGTGCCTCGAAAGATTTGTACTTTTCTCACAATGAGAACCATATCCACCTGAGGAAAGCAACACAAGAATGACCCCAGGGTTTGAGGGAGAAAAAAATGAGTGATCAACAGGATCTAAAGGGAACATCCCAATCAGCTAAGCAACGGCCTGAACTGTCTTTCTGGCAAATTTGGAATATGTGTTTTGGTTTCTTAGGGATCCAATTTGGATTCGAATTACAAATCGGCAATGTGAGCCGTATCTTTCAGACCTTAAATGCAGATATGGATACGCTGCCTATTTTATGGGTGGCCGCACCTTTAACAGGCCTCTTGGTCCAACCAATTATTGGCTATATGAGCGATCGTACATGGACCAAGATGGGGCGTCGCCGGCCTTACTTCTTTTGGGGAGCTATTCTCAGCTCAATCGCCTTAATCATCATGCCAAACAGTCCGAGTCTATGGATCGCTGCCGGAATGTTGTGGATCATGGATGCCAGCTTTAATATCGCAATGGAACCGTTCCGTGCTTTCGTTGGCGACAAGTTGCCAGAAAAACAGCGTGCTACTGGTTATGCTATGCAGTCATTCTTCATTGGTACAGGCGCAATTGTTGCAGCAGCGTTGCCTTGGATTTTTACTAACTGGCTTGATGTCAGTGCTACGGCAGCAACTGGTGTCGTCCCAGACAATGTGAAATATAGTTTTTATTTCGGGTCTGCCGTCCTTTTTATTGCTGTCATGTGGACAGTCTTTAAAAGCACCGAATATAGCCCAGAAGATATGGCATCGTTTGAGCAAGCTGAACGAGAAGCTATGGACACAGGTCGTAAGGATACAAAAAAGACAGCGAATTTTGGTGGTATTCTTATTTGGGGAACACTTCTGTTCATTGGCCTAGGACTTGGCTATATCATTGCTACACAAGGTCTTGCTAAAGAGCTTCACATCCTCGCCGATGGAATTATCATTTTTGCCCTTCTTCTGGTTTTTTGCAGCTGGCTTCAAAAACGAAAGAAAATAGAGTCAGCTTTTTATGAAATTATGCATGATATGATGGCTATGCCGCTCACAATGCGTCAACTTGCTCTCGTGCAGTTTTTCAGTTGGTTCGCTCTCTTCTCCATGTGGATTTATATGACCCCCGGTGTCACAAGCTATCACTACGGTGTAGAGATATTGAATGGCATAGTGGATACTACAAACCCAATCTACAATGAGGGTGCTAACTGGGTTGGGTTACTGCACTCTGTTAGAAATGCTGCAGCAGCTGTAGCAGCCTTTATCATCCCGCTCTTGGTTATGAAAATGGGTCTACGGAAGACACATGCTTTTAATCTGCTTCTGGGTGCTGCAGGATTTGCTGGTTTCTTTGTCATAAAAGATCCAACATGGCTCTGGGTGCCCATGATCGGCGTTGGCTTTGCATGGTCGTCCATTCTCGCCCTCCCCTATACAATCCTTGCTGGTGTGCTTCCAACAAGCAAGATGGGGCTCTATATGGGCATATTTAATTTCTTCATTGTCATCCCACAAATTTTAGCCGCCTCAATTCTCGCATTTATCTTGAATGCATTATTCACCGAGGAGCCAATCATGGCTTTGGTTATTGGTGCCGCATCCTGGGCAATAGCCGCTCTTGTCGTTCTCTTCATCGCTCCAGCAGAAGTGCGCAGAGAACGCGGCGAATAAGACGAAAGCTATGAGACGAAACGTAAAAGTATAGAACTGTTTTGAGCAAGCATAAAGGACTGTTAAATGCCTCATAAAAGATCCAGTGGAATTCTAATGCATATCACCTCCCTTCCTAGCGCTCACGGCGTTGGCACGATGGGGGTCGTTGCACGGCAATTCATAGATCAAATGGTCGAGATGGGCCAATCAATTTGGCAAATTCTCCCTATAAATCCACCAAATGGATTAGGATGCCCGTATTCTGCCAGTTCCACTTTTGCAAATTTTGAACTCTTGGTATCTTTTAATGACCTCGTTAAAGACGGACTATTGGACAAAACGGATTTAGAAAATCTCGATCAGTTATCCGACGAAATCATGGATTATGATAAAATTGTTACCGTTCGAACCCCAGTGTTGCGCAAGGCCTGTCAAAATTTCCTGAATGGCAGTAAGCCTGAATGGTTAAGTGACTTTGCTCAATACTGCAAGAAACACGATTCAGTTTGGTTAGATGATTATGCCCTTTATGCCGTCTTGAAAGAGAAATATAACAAATCTTGGACTGACTGGCCAAAAGCCCTTGCGCGCTTTGATACTCAAGCGATCCAAGAAGCGCGAGATGCTCACATAGAAAAAATTCTACTAATTAAGGCGGGGCAGTTCCTGTTCGAACATTACTGGCAAGACTTACGCAAATATGCCAACGAGCGGGGCATAGAAATCTTTGGAGATGTGCCAATCTATGTGGCTCAAGACAGTGCCGATGTCTGGAGTTCTCAAGCAGACTTTCTTCTTGACAGAGAAACTGGAGAACCAACACACATCGCGGGATGTCCCCCAGATAATTTCTGCCATGAAGGACAGCGATGGGGCAATCCTATATACAACTGGGATGCCATGGAAAAAGATAAATTTGGCTGGTGGAAACACCGCATTGCCAGAGCCGTTGAACTTATGGATTTTGTGCGTGTAGATCACTTTCGTGCTTTCGCCGCTTACTGGTCCATTCCAGCCTCTTGTCCAACGGCGATTGACGGCGAATGGATTAAAGCACCAGGCCATGCCTTATTTAATGCCTTACGTGATGAATTTGGGCAAGACTTACCCCTGATTGCCGAGGATCTCGGTCATATCACCCCTGATGTGATAGATCTCAGAGACAGTTTTGATATTTTTGGCATGAAGGTCCTGAACTTCTTGTCTGAAGAAGGCGATTTCCAAGGGGACCGTCATCCACGGCACTATCCAAAAGGCTCTGTATGCTACATCGGAACCCATGACAATGATACCGGACTTGGTTGGCTTAATAAGGACTGTGATCCTGGCAAAACAGAAGAAGAAAGCCAGCGGTATAGAAATTGGTTTCGTGCCATTATGGACACCAAAATTCTAGAGGCTTATGGCCAGCACTGGGCAATGATCGATGTTGCTGTAAAATCAAATTCCAACATGGTGATCTTCCAGATGCAAGACTTGTTGGGTCAAGGCACGGAAGGGCGAATGAACATCCCAGGAACTGCAGAAGGACAATGGCAGTGGCGCCTTCAAAAAGACGCCCTTACAGATCAAATTAGACAAACCATGCGTAACTTCACCGAACAATCAAAGCGATTACCTACATAGATGAACCAAAATTACCTTAGGCTAGACAGTCGTCTTATTCCTACTGTCTAGTCTTTTTCTATTAGTAAGGGATCTTCTGCATCATCCGGCAGGGCATTTGATTGATCTGGCCGAAACTTAAGCATCACACTCGGCAAAATGGAGAGTTCTAATTCCAAATGGGTAAAATGAAACTTCTTAAATTTGAGTTTTTCTCTCGCTTCTACAGCTTTGAAAAGAGAGGACAATACAGTCGAAACAAGCTTCTTTTCAGCAACTTCAATCAACAATAACTGTTTCTCTTCATCAGAGATATTTTCTTCCATTTGGAGATGGGTCGTCACTTTAGGGCTGAGGCCGATTCCCACCTCAATCTCTATGACAGAAAAGCCAGCACGCGCTAAATAAGGCGCTATCTCATTAAATTTTTCAGCCGTCCCTGTCAGGGTTCCTGAGCCTAGGCCTTTCAGGCTTTCTGTTGTATTGGACATAACAGTATCTGCAGTATCTTTCCAACTATAGTCCGGATTTCTACCGATGAGTGCTGCACCTGCTTCTTTCAACGATTGTGATAATTTTTTACCCATTATGGCCTCTTAAGCCAATATTATCTGGCCGTTATTGTTTCAGTTATCTCTTCCATTTTGGCAAGATAGATTTTTGCGTTGCCGCGACTACCTTTAGCTTCAGCACGGATTGGAAGATAGATATTCATATCATCAAATTTCTGAAACCAAATTAAAATTTCGTCTTTTTCAACTTTTTTGCCTTTTTTAAGGCGCGCCTCGCGCTTTGCCTTGGCTTTTTCCGCTTTCTTTTTTCGCTTGAGATATTTCTTAAGCTTTTTGCCCTCAAGTTGCGATTCATCTATAAAGCCTGCCATCTGCTTAAAAGCAATAGAGCATTCAATTGTTTCACCACCGTAAGGACTTCTGCTCTTTCGTATCTTCAGATCTGTGGATTCTGCCTGACATTTCATCGAATATTTCATCACCCCGCGACCATCAATCACATCAATGTCATAGGGGGTCAGTTCATCAAGGGGTCCAAAACCATGTTTCTGCCAAGGATCTCTTAGCACTGCCACCAACATAGACATGGGGTCTGGTCCACGGTTAAATTCATCCGGAATAGGCTGTAAAGGATATTCACTCCAATCCTCCGGCAAATTGAGCTGGACAGATTGAACTCTACCATTCTCATCAAATAGGATATGACGTTCACTGATATCGCCGCCCCACTTCCCATTCACTTTATATTCTCTCGCTGTAATGGCACCTCTTTCATTAATCAAACCTTTAGAAGAAACATCACTGCGCCCGTTAACAAAGATTTTGGCCATTCCGCGTGGGTAAAAACTTGCTGCCGCATGATAGTGTTCGCCTTTAATTTCTGATTTGATATCACTAGAAAAAACCCGAAAGCCTTTCCAATACACATCATAGGTCGCTGAAAAGGATGTATCTTGTGCCGAAGCGGCAGCATTCGTAAGTAGCAATGCGAGTATCAAAAAAAATTTCATCATAGATCCTGAGTTAATAATATTTGCCTTTATGTCAAGAGTACTTAAGATTATGTCCAGACCAAGGACAGGAGGCATTGTGTTTAAAATTTTTTACGAAGACATTACGATAGGAGATCAATCCGATTTTGGATCCTATGAGGTCACCAAGGAAGAAGTTGTTGATTTTGCAACAAAATATGACCCGCAACCCTTTCATATCAATGAAGAAATAGCTAAGCAATCTGTTTTTGGAGGGCTCTGCGCCAGCGGGTGGCATACAGGATCAATGATGATGTCGATGCTTGTGCAACATATGATGGAAGAAGGCTTTGCCAGCATGGGATCCCCTGGTCTTGATGAATTAAAATGGCTAAAGCCCGTCATGCCTGGCGACATTCTCACAGTCAGACAAGAATGTATTGATAAGCGAGAAAGTAAGTCCCGAAAAAACATTGGCCTCTTGAAATTTAAGACTGAAGTATTTAACTCTAAAGGAGTGACTGTCATGTCCGTTATTGCCAATGCAATGATTTTAAAGCGGATGCAACCATAAGAAACGACAGCACGACGACACAACAATAAGAACCATAGGTTCAATAGCGAGGGAAACCACCCATGAAAAAAACACTGACAGCTGTAGTTGTCGCTTTAAGTCTTGTCATGCCTGCCTTCTCAGGCGCCAGCGCCCTTGATGATAAAATTCTAAGCGAGCAATCCATTGAACAAACCGAAAAAGATCTAATGAAGGCCTGCCTTGAAGAAAAGGACAATGATCCTGCTGAGTGCAAGTGCGTCCTGAATGGTCTCAAGCAAGAACTCAAGGGAAAAGATTATAAATTTCTGATGACCCTCATGACCTTTGCTATCAAAGATCAAGGTGAGGTTGTGGGCGAGATGATCATGGATAAATCAATTCTTGATTTACTTCTGATGGCGAAACGCTTGGAGAAGGCTGCTAATAAAGTTGAAAACCAATGTGACGGCGTTACTCTGAAATTTGATCTCGACCAGTCAAAATTTGAGAAAGCTTAAGCAATTTTACTCTTAAATAAGAGTTTCAACCAATTTGGCTTCCAACGAAAGCTCATGAGAATCAGGTAAATCCCGATGAATATGAGCGGCTCTAGTTGGAAGCCTTTTCTCATCATAAAGAAATGCATAAGCGCGAGTCCTGTAATCCAATACACAAGAGTATGAAGTCTCTTCCATGCTCGAGCTCCCATGCCTCTCATGGCAAATTTTGTACTGGTCAGGACCAGAGGTATCAGCATCAAAAATGCGATCACCCCGACGGTGATATAATTCCTCTTTAAAATATCTTGCAAAAAATCTCGCATATCAAACCGTAAATCAAGCCAAAGATATCCTAATATATGTAAGACAACATAAAAGGCAGCAAACAGGCCCACCATTCGCCTCATAGAGATCAACTGCCGCATCTGCTTGATACGAGAAAGCGGCGAGATGGCCAATCCAATCAATAAAAAGTAAATGGCCCAGTCTCCCGTATAGTGATGAATATATTCTACTGGGTTAAAGCCGAGTTCATGAGACAGACCGCGGCGCGCATAGCGCCACTGCAAAATGACCCACACTCCTGGCCAGGCCATAGCGAAGAAAAGTAGGGGTTTAACAATAAGCCTAAATTGATAAGAAGGAATCATCAGAAATATTTCTTCAAATCCATACCGGTATACATTTCAGCAACTTGCTCTTCATAGCCATTAAACATTAAAGTATCTCTGCGTCCCCATTCTCCAATACGGCGCTCAGTCGATTGAGACCATCTAGGATGATCGACCTCTGGATTGACATTAGAATAAAATCCATACTCCCGAGGTGCTGACCGTTTCCAACTGGTCATTGGTTCCCGGCGGGTAAAATCAATATTCACTACTGATTTAATGGATTTGAACCCATATTTCCAAGGCACAACAAGACGCAAGGGTGCGCCGTTTTGGTTTGGCAGTAAGTCCCCATACAAGCCGACTGCCATCAAAGTGAGAGGATTCATCGCTTCGTCCAGCCGCAGCCCTTCTTGATAGGGCCAATCTAAGACAGGCCAACGCAGTCCCCGCATTTCGCTTTTGCGTTTCAAGGTTTTGAACGCGACATATCTCGCTTCGGATTTCGGTTCTAGTTTTTTAATAATGTCCTTAAGAGGTATGCCAATCCATGGCACCACCATTGACCAAGCTTCTACGCAGCGCAATCGGTATATACGCTCTTCAACAGCTTTAAAATCGATAAGATCCTCAAGCGCATATGTGCCCGTTTTTTCAGCAAGGCCCGAGACTTTTACTGTCCAAGGGTCTGTTGTAAGCTTATGCGCATATTTAGCAGGATCGTCCTTGCCCATGCCGAATTCATAAAAATTGTTATAGCCCGTCACAGCCTCATAGGACGTCAATTCAGAGCTTAAAGACGATGGATCCTTTTTATACCCAGCAATATCGCGGTCAACTGCCTGCGCGTGTGATGCAATAGTTCCTGCCAGTGCGGCAGCCCCTGACATTTTCATAAAACTTCTACGATTAAGATAAATATCTTTATCGGTGACATCATTTTCACTAAGCATCCAGCTTTCACGCGACTTGATCAACATTCACTATCTCCTAACTCTCTATATAGATAGGACAGTTCACAGAACGGGCAAAATAACAAATCAGTTACTGGGTTGCGATCTTAGGGATTGTTAGCGCTGAAAATCATAAAGAGTACCGAGTTCAAGAAGAGATGTTAACTCATCAAGAGCCGTAAAACTCTCTCGCATAAGCAGAGGATCTCCCAAATCTTTGGGGTCCAGTTGATCTCTATAATGGCGTCTCGCCCAAGCCCTCAAATCATGCGCTAGCTGATCATCCATAATCACTCGCCCCGTCATTGAGGCTAAATCTTCATCACTTAGGACAACACGCTGCCGGAGGCATGCTGGCCCTCCTCCATTGCGCATACTCTGACGGACATCCATAAAATCCACTTTCCCTATAGGGCCGCCTTGATCGAGTAACTCTTCTAAATACGCCTTCACCGAGGATGTTTCTGCAGATTCAGATGGCGCGATCAGTGTCATCTTTTCTGCTCCCGCTTCGCAAATTAGCTGGGAATTAAACAAATAACTTTTCACTGCATCATTCAGTGAAACCTGTGCTGTCGGCACCTCAACAAATTCAATTTCAAGATCAGGGAAGGACTTTTGCACAGCAGTCAGCAATCCTGCTTTATCTTCAAAAGCTTCTTCATGAAAGAAGAATACATTCTTGTTACAGACGGCCACGACATCATTATGAAAGGCTCCTGCATTAATCGCTGCTGCACTTTGCCTATAGAAAAGAGCTTGCTTAGCACCGTGCTGTCGGGCAACCGCCTCTGAAGCTTCTAGAGTTTGACGCCCTGGGAATGTTAAATCTCTCGTATTCTCAAAGGCACGGCGACCGTAAATATAGAGAGAGAGGCCTTCTTCCCCGTAATCAGCACAAAATCTATTATGGTTGGCAGCCCCCTCATCGCCCATGTGGGTTCCTCCTGGTAAGGGAGTATGGTGCACAAACCGGCTCTCATCTGAGAAAATTGTCTTCAGCATTCGTGCCGTTGTTGGATGTTCTGTCGAGCGATGATACATGGCGGCTAAATTCGCAGCAGTAAAGTGAGTCCGTCCGTCTTCACTATCCGAAAAAGGTGTCACAGTCGCAGCATTTGCTGTCCACATACTGCTCGCACTCATTAAGTTTAGCACCAGTTCAGGAGATGTAGTCCAAGCGGATACTAACATCTCTTCATCACTGCCCTTAAATCCGAGTTCTCTTAACACACGTAAGCTTGGACGATCCACAGGAGGAAATAATCCTTGCACCAACCCTAAAGAGCGTACATGCATCATTTTATCAATCCCTTGAAGAACACCCTCAAGAGGATTTGATATATTCCCTTTATTGCCCGTCGCGGCAAGGTTGCCATAACTTAAACCAGCATAGTTATGAGTCGGCCCAATCAGGCCATCGAAATTCACTTCATGCACTGTCATTTACTTATCCTTCAACCCCAAGGGTGCTGAGGCGACCACCACTTTACCCTCTGCCTGTTCAATTGTAGCAACGCCGTATGCACAGTAATCTGCGGCATAATAAGCACTTGGACGATGATTTCCGCTATGGCCTAATCCACCGAAGGGAGCTGTAGATGCTGCTCCAGTTAATTGCTGGTTCCAATTCACAATACCAGCCTGAGCGCGTGGGTAAAAATACTCGTAAAGATCTCTGTCATCAGAAATTAATCCTGATGCGAGTCCGTATTTTGTCCGATTGGCAGTTTTAATAGCTTCATCAAAATCCGAAACGCGTGTCAGTTGAAGCAGCGGCCCAAAAATCTCTTCATCTGGGACATCCGTTGCAACAGATACATCAATAAGTCCAGGTGAAAGGAAGGCGTCACCAAGAGCTGAGAGGCGCTCAGACTTCCTAATAACGGCGCCCCCCTTTGCAATCAACCGCTCCTGTTCTTTAAGAACATGATCTGCGGCTTCTTTGGTAATGACAGGCCCCATAAAAGCCGTCTCATCACTCGTAACTTGATCAACATGAATCCGATCGATCATATTAGCGAGTGTCGCAATGAAAGCATCACCTTCAGGGCCTTCAGGTACAATCAAACGCCGAGCACATGTACACCGCTGACCACTTGAAATATAGGCCGATAATATTGTCAGCGTTGCTGCGGCTTCCAGATCATCGACTTTGTGCACGATCAAGGGATTATTACCCCCCATCTCTAATGCTGAAATTACTTCAGGACGTCCGGCGAGCGATTTATTAATCGCAATACCTGTTTGAGCACTTCCCGTGAAAAGAACCCCTTGGATGAGAGGGCTAGACGTCAGGGCAACACCTGTTTCCTTGCCGCCATGCACAAGGTTTAGAACACCGTGAGGCAGCCCAGCTTTCTCCCAACAGCTCACCATGAACTCTGCAACAGCAGGTGTCAGTTCACTCGGTTTAAATACAATTGTATTGCCTGCCAACAAGGCAGGAACAATATGCCCATTTGGTAAATGGCCAGGAAAATTATAGGGACCAAAAACAGCCATGACACCATAAGGGCGATGTGAAAGTTTGGATCTAAGCGTTCCGTTCACGGCTTCCTTCGATCCTGTTCTTTCCTGATAGGCCGTGACAGAGATCTCAACCTTGTTGATCATAGCTGTAGCTTCTCCAGCGGCATCCCAACCGGTCTTTCCAGCTTCCATAGAGATCAGTTCTGTCAACTTATCTTTATTCTCTTTCAAGATACCCGCATAAGCACGAGCTATCTCTAAACGTGCTTCAAAGCTTTGGAATGACCAGACTTGAAAGGCTTCAGTCGCCGCCTCTAAAGCTGCATTCACCTGATTGTCAGTTGCTGACGCTCCAGTCCAAAGTTGCGTACCGTTATGCGGGCTATGGGAGCTCATATCGATCCCGCGCCCTTCGATCCAATGCCCATCAATAAATAACATCTTTATTCCTTACTCTTTATTCTTCTATGTGAAGCGGAGCGACAAAAGCCACATCATCTCTTTTTATCCGTAATGCGACAGCACTTTCTTCTGGCAACCATAAGCCACTATCTGTGTCCGCAACATTAGACAACACAACTCGGAAATCTTTAAGGCTTTCATTTGACACCAGATGATCTGCCTTAGAAACACTCCCTTCTATGGCACCTGCAAAAGATCTTCGCTCTGACTTTCGCACAGTATAAATTCCGCGTTTATGCGCTTCCAGAGCGGGGCCCGCGTCAAAAATATCCACAGCACCTGAAAATCTAAACCCTTCTTTTTCTAAAAGCCGTATAGCGGGTGTCGCACTTTCATGAGGCGTTCCGATGACATCTCGTGCTTCCCTAGATAATAAAGCAGTGTAGATTGGAAATTTAGGCATTAAATCTGCAATAAACTGACTATTGCCCATACCATTTATTTCATCGGCTGTTTTAAAATCCATACCAAAAAAATGGCGCCCAATGGCTTCCCAAAACGGTGAATTGCCTTTTTCATCAACCCAGCCTCGAATTTCAGAAATAACTTTATCGCTAAATCGATCTAAATGTGCTGCCATGAAAAGATAACGCGCCTTTGACAGCAATTTACCAAGCTGGTCACGCCGATACGCCTCACTCAAGAATAGTGTTGCAACCTCGGTCGCGCCAACATAATCATTGGAAAGCTGTAGAAGTTCCATATCAGTCCGCATCTGAGGTTCCGTAGATACTTGTGTTAAATGAAGCAAGCGGTAGCTATAGAATGGCCGGTCCAACCCTACACCTGCCACAATGGCGCTTGTCCCAGCAATAACCCCATTCTCACAATCCTCAAGGACAAAGAGGTATGCATGCTTTCCATCCAAAGGAGTCATACTATCGAAAGCTAGGTTAGACTGTTCTATTTTATATTTAAGTGCGTCAGCATCGTGCGGCAAGGTGGTGAGCCCTGTCCCTGTGCTTGCAGCTAAAGCAAGCAGCCCTTCTAAGTCGCGATCCTCAACAGGCCTCACTACAATCATGACTTCCCTCCTTTTCTGAGCACATCATTAAAATACCCCTCTGCAAAAGCCATCATAATACAAGCTGACAACTGCACTCGCGGTACAAAAGAGGTCACGTCTACATATTCCTGATCACTATGAATATACCCCCCTATCACCCCTAAAGTATCAACATTTGGCAGCCCGGCAGCAGCAAGGTTATTGCCTTCACAGCACCCCCCCGTAGGAATATACTGAATCGACTGACCAAGCTCAGCCCCGCAGGCCGCAATTAAATCCATCATAAGCTGGTTTTCTGCAGTAATAACTTTGGGCGGGCGGTTTATTCCGCCATATAATTTTACTGTTATCCCGTCTTGCTTGTTGGCTGTGTCGATCATATTTTCAAGAGCCGTTTCAAACCACTGCTGATCTTCCACCCTTTCCAACCTAACGTTAAATTTACATTGAGCCAAATCCGGTACTACATTCGCAGCGGTTCCTCCTTGGATGACAGCAGGGTTAACTGTAAGACCTTCGCGTTGGCCAGACAAGGCAGCTAATTTCCCTATCAGATCCCCAAGAGCAACGACCGCGTTTCGGCCTTCGTAAAAGGCACGGCCAGCATGAGCTTCTTTACCGAAAACAACGCATGTAAAATTGCCACTGCCTTTACGCTCGCCAGCCATCGTGCCATCAGGCATTGCAGGCTCATAGGTCAATCCCATATCTGCTGCTTTCGCTCTTTGCATCAACACAGGCGCCGAGGCAAGAGAGCCTGTCTCTTCATCAGGAGAAAGTAAGATCTCCCATCCAATCCGCTCTGCAAAAGGGGACTTTTCTAGGGCCATCAAAGCCATCAACATGACAATAATGCCACCCTTCATGTCAGCAACCCCTGGACCATTAAGGAGTGAGTCATTGAGCCATGTCGGCGATTGAAAATCACTTTCAACAGGAAAAACAGTATCCAGATGCCCTGTTAGCAATAATCTTCGATTAGCTTTTGGCCTCTTACGAAGCCTTAAGATAGGTGCGTTCTGAAACCCTATTGCTTCGCCTCTATCATTGACCACCTCTGTATCCTCAAGGGAAATATAGTCAATGTCAGCGCCTAGAGGTCTTGCAAAGTCAGCAACTATCTGCGTCATTTTCTCTAGGCCGCTTAAATTTCGGCTACCGCTATTGATAAGAGACCATTCTTGAACTGTTTGCACCATCAAGTCGTGCTGCTTTGATATCCAGTCCAATGTATTTGTACAGTCTTCGCTTTTAATAAAGGAAGTGAGTGTCGTATCCATTTTAAAGATTAGAAATACGAGACGCCGACATGACACATTCTGCCAGCAGGAATGTATTACCCTCTCCGTTCACTTAGCAACGAACGGAAAGCTAGGTCAAGAAGTTTTACTCCTTAAAAACCGTCTAACTCAGAAGTTGCCACTATGGCCAAGATTTCCTGACCAATCAGTTTATCGCAAAAGGCACTCCATTAATCGCAGACCACTAAAAGTTTTAATCAGAATGTCTATAGTTTAGGAATAAATAAACTAAGCGCCAAAAAGGCACATAATAAAATAACAATCGCAGCGAGATTATCTATGAAAGCCCTCATTATAGAAACACAGGAACTATTCCGTTTAACACTGAAAGAAGTTGTGAACATGTCAACACCTTTCAGCAACATCATTACTGCCAATAGCGAACAGGAATTTCTGTCAAAAACGGCTCAAGAGAGCGACATTGACCTCATCCTTTTGACACCGCATCAGCTTGGAACAGATGGTCAAAAGTGGTTACATCTAGCCAGACGCCTTTTCCCGAATGCAGCCATCCTGTCTTTCTTTAATCGAGAGAAGCCTGCTTCCCTGCTCCACGGTGATGGACTCTGCGAAATGCTTCCAAGAGATGCCAGCGTACATCAAACCATGGCAACAATTAGACGCATCATGAATGTGTCCCAGCCCTCATACTCGGCGCAGCAAAGCGACTTGCCAAAGTCAAACCTTGTTTCCGCCATTAAAGCGGCAGCCTTACCTGAAGGACGTCAAATTAAACGCAGCGCCTCAGATTTATCACGTCTTTCTTTCCGCCAGCGTCAGATTTTGGCGATGGCTGCAGATGGATTACCGAACAAGGAAATCGCAGCGCGCCTCGAAATCGCTGAAGGCACTGTCAAAGCACATATGCACGCAATTTTTAAAGTCCTTGGCGTCACCAATAGAACTCAGGCTGTCTTGCAATATTCTGGATCACAAACGATGAGCAACAACACCTATGAGATGGCAATGGCGATTAGCTAACCTTCTCTCTTAGATTTTCTCAAAGGCTCCTTTAAGGGGCCTTTTTTTATGGCTCAATCTCATCAATTATTGAAACAGTCTGCCTTGCCATGCTTCCTAAAGCGTGCTACCTCTTTCGTTATTAAGAATGAATTGCAAATGGGCTTCACATGGTACAGACATCCCTACACTCTCTCGATACACTCTCACCCGGAGATAAAGGCGTGATCAAAGAGTTTTCTAATGACCATGAAATCACTGAGAGGCTGAGAGAAATCGGTTTTTCAGAAGATTTCAGGGTGGAAGTCATTAATGAAAGTTTGTTTGGTCGTGACCCTATGGTCGTCCAGGTTGAACAGATGACCATAGCTTTAAGGCGTAAAGACGCTTCTCATATTATTATAGCTGTTTCAAAATAAAGGATCGCCAGATGAAAACCATTGCTATTATTGGTAATCCGAATTGCGGAAAATCGGCGCTCTTTAACGCCTTAACCGGCCTAAAGCAAAAAGTAGCCAACTATCCTGGGGCTACGGTGGAACGCCGCACAGGGCCACTTCCAGGACATGATGACATCAGTCTTATTGATTTGCCCGGGACTTATAGCCTCAGTCCAAGAAGTCAAGATGAAGCGGTTACACGCAGTGTCCTCTTAGGAGAGCAAAGTGGCGAAGCTAAGCCCGATGCTCTAATCCTGACTGTAGACGCGACAAACCTTCAACAAAATTTACGCTTTGCTTTCGAGGTCAAGCAACTTGGTATTCCAATGGTTATGGCTTTGAATATGGCTGATTTGGCCGCAAGAGATCAGATTGAAATTGACCTCAAAAAATTATCTGAACTGGTAGGCCTTCCTGTCATTGAAACAGTCGCCGTTAGAAAAAAGGGCCTCCAAGCCCTTTGCGATGCTGCATTCGGTGCCTTGCAGGTAGACCATAACACCCCAAATAACACCCGCTTATCAACAAAAGAACTTCAGCAAAAAGCAACGATCACAGCAAAGCAATCTCTCATTAATCAAGGCATTCAACATACACTAACACGGAATCTTGACGCCCTTCTTCTTCATAAAGGAGCTGGCTTGTTCATTCTATTGAGCATTCTATTTTTTATGTTCCAAGCTGTCTTTAGCTGGGCCGCTCTGCCAATGGACCTCATTGAGGAAGCAATCGCTACCTTGCAGACTATTGCCGAGGAAAGTCTGGCTGATGGATGGGTGAAAAGCATCCTTATAGACGCCCTTCTGGCTGGGGTTGGCGCAGTGATTGTTTTCTTACCTCAAATCATTATTCTTTTCCTATTTATCCTTATTTTAGAAAGCACGGGCTATATGGCTAGAGCAGCCTTTCTTATGGACAAATTAATGGCCACAGTTGGTTTAAATGGGCGTGCCTTTATTCCCCTCTTATCAAGTTTTGCATGTGCCATTCCTGGCATCATGGCAGCACGCACCATTAGTAATGAACGAGATCGTCTTGCAACAATCATGATCGCTCCACTGATGGCATGCTCAGCCAGATTGCCGGTTTATCAGCTTCTGATAGGAGCCTTCATTCCTGCATCATCAATCGGTCCCTTCAATTTTCAGGGCATTGTGATGTTCGCACTCTATCTTTTAGGCATTCTCTCAGCCCTTATCGTGGCTTATGTTATGAAACGTGTTATGACGGAAAACCGCATGAAGACGTTCATGATGGAACTGCCAAAATATCAAATGCCAAACCTCAGATTTATCATGACAGGCCTCTATGAGCGCGCAAAATTATTCTTGCACCGTGCCGGGACTATCATTTTCTATTCGACCATCATTCTCTGGGTACTCTCCCTTTATCCACTGGCTCCCGAAGGAGCCTCTGGCCCTGCAATCCACTATAGTTTCATCGGCATACTCGGATCATGGTTAGAAGTGATCTTTGCACCAATCGGCTTCAACTGGGAAATGTCAATTGCGCTCATTCCTGGCATGGCAGCCCGAGAGGTGGCCGTCGCTGCTCTTGGAACAGTCTATAGCTTGAGTGGCAGTGAAGATATGATTGCTACACAGTTAAGAGATGTTTTAGCGCAAAAATGGTCTCTTGCAACAGCGCTCTCTTTTCTTGTTTGGTTTGTTTATGCCCCGCAGTGCATATCTACAATTGCTGTTGTCCGCAGGGAAACAAATGGCTGGAAGTGGCCCTTAATCATGATGGGATATATGTTTGGACTAGCTTATGTAATGTCTTTCTTAACTTATCATGGGACACTCTTTTTTGTGAGCTAGGCTTGTAACTACCCTCTTCCCTTGCTAAACCAAATTTAGCAATAATAGGGGATCACTAGATCATGGAAAAATTCAATCGCTTAACGGCAACCTTACTCATCGCCTTCTCTTTGACGGCCTGTGATACAAAACAAGAAACTCTTGATGAAAAAGCCAATCGGATTGCCCAGAATGTCTTGATCGTTGATACACATATAGATGTGCCTTATCGACTCAATGATGGCTGGGAAGACGTTCATCTTGCAACAGAAAAGGGGGACTTCGATTTCCCACGGGCTCAACAGGGGGGATTGAATGTCCCCTTTATGTCAATCTATACGCCCGCCAATCTTGGGGATAGTCAAGCTTCAACAGATCATGCCCATAAAATGATTGATATCGTAGAAAAAATGGCAAAAGTCGCTCCCAATAAATTTACAGTTGTCAAAACCGTCGCTGAGGCTGAGAAAGCTTTTAAAGAAGGCAAAATTGCCCTACCGCTTGGCATGGAAAATGGATCTCCTATCAATAACAGTCTTGAAAATCTTGAGAAATTTTATGAAAGGGGCATTCGCTATATTACGCTTGCCCATAGTAAAACCAATCATATTTCAGACAGTAGCTATGACAAAGAGCGCCAATATGAGACAGGCTTGAGTCAGTTTGGCGAAAATCTCATTGGCCATATGAATCGCATGGGAATTATGGTTGATATCAGTCATGTCTCTGATAAAGCCTTTTACCGTGCGGTAGAATTGTCAAAAGTCCCTGTCATAGCAACTCATTCCAGTGCCCGTCATTTCACACCGGGTTTTGAGCGCAATATGAGTGACGAAATGATTAAAAAACTCGTCGAAACTGGTGGCCTGATTATGATTAATTATGGCTCAGCTTTTTTAACAGAAGATGCAAACACCTATCGCTCAAGAGGCACAGCAGCTTATGAAGCCTCCCTTCAAGTAGCTGGATCAGAAGACTCCGATGAGCTTAGAAAAGAATTCATAAAAAATTGGACTAGTGAAAATCCATATCCATTTGCAGACATCAGTGATGTTCTCAACCATATTGACCATGTCGTAAAAGTCACTGGGACCGTTGATGGAGTTGGTCTTGGCTCCGATTATGACGGGGTTGGAAACACATTGCCCACAGGCCTGAAAGATGCTGCAAGTTATCCTAACCTTGTAAAGGGCTTGCTGGAACGTGGCTACACAGAAGAGGATATTGGGAAAATATTATCCGGCAACATTCTACGAGTTTGGAAACAAACAGAAGAGTATGCTGCAAAAAATTAAATGACATCAGGCCCTGTTCTTCAGGGCCTTTCTCTTTATAGAGTGTCGATACTAAGATCTACTGTATCTGCTTGTTCTACATAAGCGGCAGGCCAAATTATTCTCACTTGAGTACCTTGATCTTTTGCGCTGTCCAAAAGAAACCGAGCTCCCAATTTCTCAGCAATCGCCTTGACAAGTGGCAATCCCAGACCAGTCCCCTGCATCTTGCGTGTATAGGAACTATCCACCTGCCCGAAAGGTTGAATAGCCTGACGAATTTCCTCTGGGGACATACCAATTCCAGTATCAGCAACTGCCAGTGTTGCAGTGCCGTCTAGTCCTTCCTGCAAAGAAAGTACAATCTGGCCGCCTTCTTGTGTGAATTTCACTGCATTTGAGAGAATATTCAGAACAATTTGCTTGAGAAGCCGCTCGTCAGTTCGGAGGAAAATATTTTGGTTAAAGGCACTTTCAATGCGAATTTCACTATTATCTGTCTTTGCCTGTATCAGACGGAGACATTGATTGATCCCTTCCGTTGGATCAATGACTTTAAGGTCTGTCTCTAGGCGGCCCGCTTCAATTTTCGAGAGGTCCAAAATATCGTTCACGATGTCCTGAAGGTGCTGACCACTTGTAAAGATGTCATCGGCATATTCTTTGTATTTTTCCTGTCCAAGAGGGCCAAATATTTCCCCTTGCAGAATTTCTGAGAACCCTATGATGGCATTTAAAGGCGTTCTTAGTTCGTGGCTCATATTCGCCAAAAACTCTGACTTACTTCGACTAGCAATTTCAGCAAACTCTTTATTTTTTTCTAATTCGCGCTCTCTGTCCAATTCATCCGTAACATCTCGTGCGATGATCAAAACAAGCTCTTCATGCTCCACATGGATTTTCTCAGCAAAAAACCTAAGTTCTCTATATATGCCACCCCGTGTTTTTAATGTAGCTGGCATATTATATATAGATGATTTGTTAACCAATTCATGATGCATCATACGGCCTGCCGTATCATCGGCCCATAGATCAAACATACTGGTTAAGCCCTCTTGGCCTGGACCAATTAAGTTCCAAAAGGCTGAATTGCCATCAACCATTTCCCCTGTGCCTAAACGCGTGATCACAATAGGGTCTGGGGAAAGTTTAAAGACTTGTTTGAATAGGCTGTTAGATCCTAAAAGGTCCTGAGTCGAGAAAGTTTCATTTTTTTCTTCATCCAACGTAAGTATCTTCAACGGGTGTTGTTCTATATCTATCGAGAGCATCGAGACTGAAAATTCAATGTAAGTTCCTGACTTATTAAGGAATGATAACAATCCTTCTTGGGGAATATCGCTTTCCTCCCCCATGAAATTTGACAGTCTATCGTGATCTTCTTTTTTAAGATAATTATGCAGAATTTGAGCTGATTGCCCAAACAACTGACTCGGTTTTTCCCCTAGATAAGACAAGAGAGCATCATTCGCAAAAACCACGCTACTCTCATGAAACACAAGGACTGGCTTATCCGATAGATTAAACATTGATGATAGTTTAAACACCAACATGTCTTTAGACATTTAATCTGAACTCCTAAACATAAGTCTATGTCTGTCATGCTCCCTTGAGAGAGTCAAGTTTAAGCCAAGCCCCGTGAACGGATCCCTTCATATGCAAATCATTTTGTCGCATATTTGGAACAGTTTATCGCAAAATCACAGTTCATCACTATAATGAGAGGGATTCTACGTGACAGGGCGTTTGATATAGATTATACAAAAGTTATAAACCGATCACCAAAGAAGTGATCATATAAAAATAATAAGCCGAATAATCGGCGAAAACGACACGAAGAGGATAATACAGTGAGGAAGCTCATCCGTATTCTTGCGCCTATAGGCGTACTAGCATTTTTTTTCATCATCATATCTATTCTAGGTGCAAACAAGCCCCAGCCACAAAAGAATGAAGTTGAAGCCCGTCTAATTTCACTCGCCGTTGATACAGTTGTGCAAAGAGACGTAAACTTCGCCGTTCAAGCTCAAGGGGAAGTTCGTGCCCGCACAGAAGTTGATCTGATCCCACAAGTCGCAGGACGGATCGTAAAAGTTTCTGATTCTTTTGGCGCTGGCGGTGCCTTTAAAGCAGGCGAGACACTTATTCAAATTGATGATCGTGACTATAAGTTGGCAGTAACAAGTGCCCAAGCCCGAGTAGCCGAAGCTGAGGTGCGTCTTCAAAGACAGCTTGCCGATGCTAAAATTAAAGCAAAACAGTGGAAAGAATGGGTGAAGGACGGCAGCAAGCCTACAGATCTCGCACTGAACAAGCCTCAAGTTGCTGAAGCAGAAGCAAAGCTTCTTGCCGCAAAAGCAGACTTAGAAAATGCAGAGCTTAACCTGTCTCGTACAAAAATCACTTTGCCTTACGACGGTCGCGTGCGTGAAAAACTTGCTGACCTTGGTCAGTTTGTAAACGCCGGCACCCGCCTTGGTCGTGTCTTTGCGACAGACGTTGTTGAAGTTCAATTGGCTTTAACTGATACGCAAATGGCTGAACTGGGTCTTTCTATTGGTTTTATTGCTGAAAAGGGAAGCGAACCGACTGTGACATTCTCAGCGTCTATTGCTGGATCACTTCGTAAGTGGGAAGGGAAAATCATCCGAACTCACGCTGCAGTCGATCAAAACACACGCTTGATGTATGCTGTTGCAGAAGTAAGAGACCCCTATACTAAAGCTGCTTCAGCTGCAAAAATGCCTCTTGCTGTTGGTCTTTTTGTTAAAGCTGAGATTCAAAATGTAAACAGCGTTCAAGCGCTCGTTATGCCTCGCGTCGCTCTTCGCGGCACCGACCGTGTCTTCATTGTTAATGCAGAAGACAAGCTGGAAAGCCGTCAAGTCAACGTTCTTGCGACAGATAGCAAACAACTTTATGTGGAAAGCGGTGTGAACATTGGTGACCGTGTTGTTGTTTCAAGCGTTCAGAAAGTTGTGAATGGCATGAAGGTAAAAACTTATGCCAGCGAAACAGATACTTCATCTGAAAATCTTGCACGCTAAGGGGAGCTAATCATGAATGGATTAATTGCATGGTGGGCACGCAATACTGTTGCTGCCAACCTGTTGATGCTATTTATTATCGTCGCAGGTATCGTTGGGTACAATAAGCTTGAACGCGAGATTGACCCTAAAGTAAACTTCACTGGCCTAGCGATTAACGCTTTCTGGCCTGGGGCTTCTCCGAAAGAGATTGAGGAACAAATTGTTTCTAAAATTGAAGAGCGCCTCTCTGATTTAGATAACGTGGACTGGATCCGCTCAGAGTCTAGTGAGGGCTTTGCCGGAATTTATGTTCGCGGTGATGTACGGAACTCAGAAGTTTTTGAGACTACCATGAATGAGGTGAAAAGCCGCATTGATAGTATCTCTTCTTTCCCTCGCGATATGGAGCCTCCTAGGGTCTCGCGCTGGGAAAATAGTCAAGAGTTTATTCGTATTGGCCTGCATGGTGACTTAAGTGAAAAAGAACTGACCCGCCTTGGGCAAGTGATGCGCCGCGAAGTGGCTAATCTTCCTGCCATTTCTAAAGTGGGTCTTTTTGGTACACGTCAAGAAGAAGTCTCTATCGAAGTCAGTGAAGATGCTCTGCGTCGTTATAACCTGACTTTCTCTCAAGTGGCGTCTGCGATCCGTTCCTCTTCAGTGAACTTGTCGTCTGGTACAATTCGTACGAATGCTGGTGAGTTGAGAATGATCACTCGCAATATGGCGAATACAAAGTCCGCTTTCAGTGACATCATTATTCGTCAAACAGATTCTGGCGCAACAATTCGCGTTGGTGATGTCGCCACTGTAATCGATGGTTTTGAAGACAATCCTATTCTTGCAACCATGAACGGTGACCCAGCGGTTCTCATTCAGGTTATGACCACAGAGATCATGGATGTCGTTACAGCGTCGAATGGTGTCAAAGAATGGATTAAAGAGCGTAGCAAAACCCTTCCTGCTGGTGCAAAGCTAACATTATGGGATGATGCTGCTGAAACCTTCGAAGGCCGTATTGAAACAATATCGAGTGCAGCATTCGCTGGTCTTGGTCTAGTGATGATTGTCCTTCTTCTCACTCTGCGCCCGAAAGTCGCATTCTGGGTTTGTACAGGAATTGCCACAGCCTATTTCGGTGCTTTCGTCCTTATGGATGCAGTAGGTGTTTCGCTCAATATGATTTCCACTTTTGCCTTCTTGCTGGTGCTTGGTATTGTCGTGGATGATGCGATTGTCGTCGGTGAAAGCATTCACCACGAAAGTTCCTCTACCGGCGGCGGTCTTTCTGCTGCTATCCTTGGCACTCAACTTGTTGCGAAACCAGTTATCTTTGCGGTTTTAACAACTATTCTTGCCTTTTTACCGTGGATCTTCATTACTGGAGAAACAAGTGAATTCACCCGTCATATTACATGGGTCGTTATTCTTGCTCTTGCTTTCTCTTTGATTGAATCGCTGCTGATTTTGCCAGCTCACCTTTCAAAAATGAAACCCCGTGAAAATAAGAATGCATTTGATCGTGTTCAGAAAAAAATTGCTGACTCTATCATCAATTTCGCAAACACAGTCTACCGCAGAATCGGTAATTGGGTTGTTCGCAAACGCTATCTTGTCCTACTCTCATTCATTGGACTTTTCGTTACAACATTCTCCTTGCAGACAATGGGTTATGTAAAGTTTGGTTTCATGCCTGAGATCGAATCTGATCAGATCAGTGTGAATATTGATTTCCCGCAAGGGACGACTTATGAGACATCACTGCGCATTCTGAAAAAAGTACAAGATGCTGAGAAACAACTTATTGATGAGGCGAAAGCTGAATCAGCAGATATTGAACTGATCGAAAACTGGTATACACGATCTCGTCGTGACAGTGTTCTTGCGTTGATTAAACTATCCCCTCCTGAGCTAAGAGGCGAGAAATCAGCAAAAGAAATTTCACTGCGTCTACGTGAATTGATTGGTGAAATTCCTGAGGCTGAAGAAGTGAATGTAAACTATACATTTAATAACAGCAGCCCAAGTGTTCAATTTGCAGTTCGTCATAATGACCTTGACCTTCTTAACTCTATTGTGAATGAGGTTGAAGACAAACTTAGAACATTTGACGAAGCCTTCGACGTAAGAAACAATCTTCAGTCTGCCGGGCAAGAGATGAGCATGGAACTTCTTCCAGGTGCTCAGAAATTAGGCCTGACACTAACTGATGTTTCCCGCCAAGTTCGTCAAGCCTATTTCGGTGAGGAAGTTCAGCGGCTGCCACGTGAGGGCACTGATGTGCGCGTCTATGTTCGCTATCCCCTTGAAAGCCGTCGGAACATGGAGAGTTTAGAAAACTTCCGCATCCGTACACCAAATGGGTCCGAAGTGCCTCTTACAGCAATTGTCGATCTTAAATTCCAGCAAGGCATCAGCCGTATTCTTCACTGGGACCGTGATCGTGCTGCTATCGTAACCGCAAGTTTGAAGACAGAAGAACGTCAAACTATCATGAAAGATATGAATGAAAACTTCTGGCCTGACATGGAAGCTAAATACCCAGGTCTTAAGCGTGGGGCTATCGGCAACGCTGAAGGAGAGCGTAAGTTCTTCGAGGAGATCCAAGGTTTATACACTCTTGTGCTGTTTGGCATGTATATGCTTCTTGCGATCGCCTTTAAATCCTATAGCCAGCCTATTTTGATCTTAGTTGCCATTCCATTCGCCTATATTGGCGCTGTGTTAGGTCACTTTGTTATGGGTGATGCGATGGCGCTCTTCAGCTACTTTGGAATTGCTGCAGCTGCGGGCGTTGTGGTGAACGACAATCTGGTCCTTGTTGACTATTATAACAGATTGAAAGATCGCGGCATGGAAGCAAGAGAAGCGATTGTTGAAGCAGGGGTTGTACGTTTCCGCCCTATTATGCTGACAACAGTAACCACCTGTGTGGGGCTCATGCCTATGATGGCTGAGAAATCAATCCAGGCTGCCTTTCTTAAGCCGGTTGTTATTTCCTTAGCTTTCGGTGTTTTGATCGCTTTCTTTGTAACCTTAATGCTTGTTCCTGCAATGTGTTCAATCGGTGTTGACATCCAGCGCTTTAAAGCATGGTTCATGGCACCGTGGCGTGAAGGCAAGGAAGCCGCCACACTGACTAAAAAATCTGGTGATGCGCCGGCTGAATAATCCTTTCAGCATAGAAAAAATTAAAGGGCTGCCACGGGCAGCCCTTTTCTTGTTTGAGATGTAATCTTGAATTCTAGGGACGTTATTCACCGATGGCAATGGCACCCTGACGTCTTGGATCAGCAGCCCCGTGCATGAGACCATCCGGTGTTCTCATGATGGCCTGCACTGCACCGATTGTGCGCCAACCGCCTTTTTTATAAGGATCTATATTTTGGCCACGCGACTGCAGAATACGGATTGTATCTATGGAGATCCCGCTCTCGACTAGAATTTCGTCCGGCATCCATTGATGGTGGAAACGCGGAACAGACACCGCTGAAGCTGCCCCCATATTAAAGTCAGTTGTATTCAAAATTGTCTGGAGCACAGCATTAATAATACGGCTGCCTCCCGGGCTTCCAGTAACAAAGAAAGGCTTACCCTCTTTAAGGACCATTGTGGGTGTCATTGAAGACAAGGGCCGTTTCCCTGCAGCAATGGCATTGGCTTCGCCCCCCAAGAGGCCAAAACCATTTGGTACACCCGGTTTTGCCGAAAAGTCATCCATTTCATTGTTCAACAAAAACCCTGCACCCCCAACAGACATACCGTTGCCATATGAGAAGTTCAGAGTGTAGGTTAGAGAAACAGCATTACCAGCAGCATCCATACTAGAAAGATGTGTCGTTTGAGGACTTTCAGCAACCATATGCATGCCTGGCTTAATATCCTGTGAAGGTGTTGCTTTCTCGCTCATGATCTTAGCACGAATTTGAGCTGCATAAGCTTTGCTCGTTAATTTCTCCACAGGCACATCCCAATAATCAGGGTCCCCGAGATATTCGCTTCTATCTGCATAGGCGTGCTTCATTGCCTCTGTAACTGTATGGATATAATCAGCACTATTATGACCGAAGGACCTCAAGTCATACCCTTCTAATACATTCATCATTTGGACAATGTGAACGCCGCCAGACGAAGGCGGCGGCATGGAAACGACTTCATAGCCCCTGTATGGACTTCTCACAGCTGTTCGTTCCACTGCTTTATAATTTTTCAAATCCTCATGAGAGATAATTCCCCCTGTTTCTTTCATCTTCTCAACGATCTTATCAGCGACCCAGCCGCGATAAAACCCGTCTGCTCCCTTATCCGCTATAGATTGAAGGGTCTTTGCCAAATCCTTTTGAACAAACAGTTCTCCAGCCTCGTAGGCAGACCCATCCGCTTTAAAGAAATAGCGAGCTGTATCTTTATCCGCACTTAAACGTTTCATCCGTCCCGCAATAGAAGAAGCAATACCCCAGGGCATTAAAAAGCCTTCTTCCGCCAGTTTGATAGCCGGGCCCATCACTGTCTGCAAGGGCAAAGATCCATATTTCTTATGGGCCTGAATTAAGCCTTTTACAGTTCCTGGCACCCCACTTGAATGAGCGGAAAACATCGCCTTCCTGCGATCTACACTCCCGTCCTCCTTGAGGAACATATCTCTATGGGCGCTGCCTGGGGCCATTTCGCGAAAATCAAGGGCGATGACCTTGTCTTCCTTGGCAATATATGCCAGCAAAAAGCCTCCCCCACCGATGTTACCAGCTTGTGGATAAGTCACGGCAAGGGCAAATCCTGTTGCCACTGCTGCATCTATGGCATTTCCCCCTTGAGCTATCATGGCGTATCCAGCCTCTGTCGCATGTTTTTCTTGTGCGACGACCATGCCTTTTCTGGCCATTACTGGGTGGAATCGATTAAGATAATCGTGCAATGGAACTTCGATTTTTTTCTTCGCTGCTTTTGTCTCCTGTGCGGAGACGACAGATGAAGCCAAAGGTGTTAGAGCAAATAGGCTAACGAAGGTTAGTTTGATTAAGCGCTTTATAGACATTGATACTTCCTATTAAAATTTCACACTCACTTTACCTGTAAAACCCAATCAGGCAATAGTTTAGATATTTTTGGATCTAGAGAGACGCTCTGCATATATGAAATCCGAGCTTTCTGCGACTCCCCAACCCTTTCCAGACATTTTGCCAAATCATACCATCCAAGAATGAAACTCTCTTCTGTTTTGAGTATATGATCAAGCAGAGGGATAACAGCGGTACAGTCCTGTGTTCCTTTTGCTAGAAAATACCCATCCCATAACAGCTCGTTTTCAGGTAAGAGTTTATAAGAGTGAGGGGTAAGCTCTAAAATAGAATAGAGCGTAGCTTTCATACTTTTGTAGACACCAACCGCATTGGAATTCAAGTCTGTATAGGTATGATTAAAAAGTTGAGATCCCTTTGATGATTGTCCATCTCTCGCAGAAGCCCCCTCCTTTAAAGATATTTCAAGAGCTTGAGAGGAATAAGCAGACATACTCAAAATATACGGTGTGCGTGCCAAGTGTCCCTCGCCTTTTTCCAAGGCATCATACACGGTAACGCCTTGACCAAGTCTTAGATCAAGAGACAAAATATGCTTCACCCCTTTCAGGCGGCTATAATCAGAGGCTGTACCAATCTCCGATGTGCTTTTTGCTGGCTCTATCAGAAGTGAAACAAGCGGTTCAGAGCCTTGATCGGGCAACAAAGCATAAAGAACTATTAATATAAGGCCAATTGCCCAAACAGCTTTTCCTTTTGGTTTTGCTGCCGGTACAGGAAGCAATTCCTCTCGTTCAAGTTTCTCTTTCTGATCTGACATAGGCCCTCCTAAAAATCGACCTCACTCTGACTGAAAGCAGCCTAACTATCAAGCAGGAAGATTGCCAAACCCCAGTGAAACACTGCTTTTCAGTTGACTCTAAATCGAATCTCTGTATAACACGCGCAAGAACAGCAACACAGATGAGCATGAGCCCACCTGTATGCTGCTTTTGTGCTTTATAAAAAGCACTGGTGTAACAGCCAGCGGAAACCGCCTAAAGTGTGAGGCATCATCAGGTTATCTTGATGATATAGGGTATGACCTCACCCGGTTATTTGCGGCACTAGTAAAGGACAAAACAATGTTCGCAATTGTTAAAACTGGCGGTAAGCAATACCGTGTTAACGAGGGTGACGTTCTTAAAGTTGAAAAACTTGAAGGCGACAATGGTTCCTCAATCACATTTAAAGATATTCTGATGGTTGGTGATGAGTCTGGCGTAAAAGTTGGATCGCCCCTTGTGAAAGGTGCAAAAGTAACAGCTGAAATTCTTGATCAAATCAAGGGCGACAAAGTTACTGTTTTCAAAAAGAAACGTCGTCACAACTATCGCCGTAAAAAAGGTCATCGTCAGCTCATTACTGTGCTACGTGTGACTAAAATTGCTGCGTAATTAGAGTTCGTAAGAAGGTTTAAAGGAGAAATCAAATGGCTCACAAAAAAGCTGGTGGTAGTTCCCGTAACGGTCGCGACTCTGAAGGTCGCCGCTTAGGTGTCAAAAAATATGGTGGTGAACTTGTTGTTCCTGGTAACATCATTGTTCGTCAGCGTGGAACAAAATTCTATGCTGGTGAAAATGTTGGAATGGGTAAAGATCACACTCTATTTGCACTGGTTGATGGAAACGTTAAATTCTACAAAGGCAAAAACAAGAAACAATTCGTTTCAATTGACAAGATTGCCAACGAAGCTGCTGAGTAATCAAGCTTTGTAATAGAAATTTTTAGGGAACAAGCGGAATAACTGCTTGTTCCCTTTTTCGATTAATGGATTGTATTGACTTAAATGCATATCAATAAACCATACACTCTCGGATCACTGTCAGGTGTTATACTTCTGATAGCCCTTGTTCTTGCCTCATTTCTTAATGTGCTGGCTGACGAGAGGCAAACTGAAGGACAACAAACTGAAGATAGAATTACAGTTTATGGAACGGCATGGGGCTTAACTCTGAGTGAAGATGGAACAGGGCTGTATAATGCAATCTTCAACATCGTTACCCGCGAATTGGACAGCACTCTTGACTATTCCATTCTGCCGCATAAAAGAGCGATCGCTACATTTAGTAAAGACAAGGAAAGCTGCATCTATCCCTTTAGTCCAAATCTTGTAAAATCACATTACAACCAAGCCCCGTCTAACTACCTGCATGGACCAACCTTAAACAAAGTTGCCGCTTATTTCTTCAGTCAGTACGGCGAAGAGCCTGTGAATAAATTCTCGGATTTCTCAGGAAAGCGCATTGCTGTTCCTATCGGCTCTAATATGCCGAAAGTCTGGGCTGACAGAAATATCACTTTTATCTCAGCCTCTGATGAAACCAGTAAGGCCCGCATGTTAATTTCTAAAAGAGTTGATTATGTCTCTGGTACAATCCCCGATATAGCGATTGTCTTCAAACAATTAGGCATGCAACTTCCTCCCTATGATGCCAGCACCCCAAATGTTGCCGCTAGCCTAACGATTGTTTGTAAGAACACACCCAATAATCAGAAATTTTTGGATGAGCTAAATTCCCATTTTCACGCCCATGCAAAAAATGAACTCAATT
Source organism: Temperatibacter marinus (assembly GCF_031598375.1). Lineage (NCBI taxonomy): Bacteria > Pseudomonadati > Pseudomonadota > Alphaproteobacteria > Kordiimonadales > Temperatibacteraceae > Temperatibacter > Temperatibacter marinus. Next base: position 1,734,304 of record NZ_CP123872.1, on the reverse strand, counting down.
TACTTTTCACTGTGCAGGGCTTACCCCTGCTAAAATAAGAACACCTTCAAACCAGTAAGTTCATCCTTGATCACGAGATTTCACTCAGTATAGTGAACCTTCAATTCAGGAGGAATGGACTCATGCGCGGAATAGTATTACTAACATTTGCTTTGCTTTTAGTTGGCTGTGAAGAAAAGGGCCCTGCTCCTATTCCAATCGATCGCCCGCTTGTTTCTGACCCCGCTCTAAAAGGGGAAGAGGTTCTACAAAAAGTAACCGATCTACCGATATGGTCCTACCGTAATGTGAATGGCAATTTACCCAATATAATATTGATTGATGGGAAAGAGGGTTTAATCATTATTGATACAGGCCTTTCCCTCAATGATTCTAAAAAAGTTGTAGATGATATCAAATCCAAATTTGATAAACCTGTTAAGGCTCTCATTTATACGCACCATCATATTGATCACACAGGCGGGGCAGCTTCTTTCTTGGAAATTGCTGACCCAAATATGGCGATCATTGGATCTGAGCACTTAAATGAAGAAATGCAAGACGAGAATAATGTTGTCGGACGTATTATGGGCATGCGGGCTTATTATATGTACGGCATGTCCCTTTATGATGAGGAAGAGACGAAGGCGTATCGCATTGGCCTCTCCGGCAAAGTCCAAAGCGGGAAGACTGGATTTCTTCCAACGACACGCGTCATCACAAAAGAGAGTAAGGTTGAGTTAGCTGGAGAAAATTTCATCCTCTTTCCAACGGGCGGTGAGGCGGGCTCTCATATTGCTGTCTATATGGAAGATCACGGCGTAATATTCTCTGGTGATGAGATGCAAGGGCCTAGTTTTCCTAACCTTCATAGTTTACGAGGCACAAAACCAAGAGATGCGAACAAATGGATAACCGCGCTCGATAGAATCCGTGCTTTCGAACCTAAAATCATGGTGCCAAGTCACGGCAATATTGTTGAAGGCGCAGACGAGATCGAAACAGTCATTCGCACCTACAGGGATGCCATTCAATGGACCCACGATCAAGCCATTCGCCTCATCAACAAAGGCTACACACAAGAAGAATTGGCAGAAGCCTTACCGGCACTGCCTGAAAGCTTGCAACTTTATCCTTATACAAAAGAGTTTTACGGCACAGTAAAACATAGTGTACGGAATTATTTCACTGGGTACATCAGCTGGTTCGACGGGGATCCAGCAACGCTTAATCCGACACCTCGCGTAGAGAGGTCTAGGCGCTATGTCAAAATGATGGGCGGCAGAGAGGCAATCTTAGCAGCAGCTTTAGCCGCAAAAGATACAAATGACCCACAGTGGGTAGCCGAGCTCACGACCCATCTCATCCGAATTGATCATGACGACATTGATGCACGCCGCCTGAAGGCTTGGTCTTTCCGGGTAATGGCGCGTCAAACGATTAATACCAATTGGCAAGGTTTTTATCTGACCGGCGCCCTGGAATTAGAAAATAAAGTCGACAGCATCGCCTTTCAGAAACATCTACAATCCATGTTCTCTCCCAAATTCATCGATTCAATTCGGTTGCTCAATCTCTTGCGCTATAATGTGGACGGCGAGAAGGCAGAAGGAAAAGATATTAAGATACAATTCCGCTTTCCCGATAGAAATGAGACATTCACTCTCCATCTTAGAAACCAAATTCTTGATATTCGCTCTGGAGAAGATTCTTCTGCGACTGCAAGCCTCATCATGAACCGCAGTCTTTTTGATCAAATACTTAGTGGAGAAAAGGAATTCCTCGGCGAAATGATCTCTGGTGATATTGACTTGGAAGGCAGCCGACTGGATGCTTTAAGCCTTCTCAGCTCTTTAGATACTGAACCAACAGAAATAAACCTTGTAATTCGATAAAAAGGGCGTTTTCTGCGAACCTTCCCTTCCCCTTCCGCTCTTGATCTGCTAGAAGGCGCGCAGAAAATATAAGGAAAGAACGATGAAGTTCGTAGATCAAACAAGAGTATTTGTTAAATCAGGCCCTGGTGGGAATGGATGTGTCTCCTTTCGCCGGGAGAAATTTGTAGAATTTGGTGGCCCAAACGGCGGTGATGGTGGCCGTGGTGCTCATGTAATCATTCGCGCTGTTCAAGGCCTCAATACTCTCGTTGATTATCGTTATAAACGTCACTACAAGGCTCAGCGCGGCATTGATGGCTCTGGAAGAAACATGACAGGCCGGTATGGTGAAGACCTAATCATGGAAGTTCCCATTGGCACCCAAGTCTGGGACGAAGACCAAGAATTTCTCTTGGCGGATTTAACTAAATTGGATCAGGAAGTCGTCATTGCTGAAGGCGGTGAAGGCGGTTTGGGCAATACAAATTTCAAATCAGCGACAAACCAAGCCCCGCGAACAGCGACCAAGGGGGGCGAAGGCGAAGAGCTCTATATTGTCTTGCGTCTTAAATTAATTGCAGATGCGGGCCTTCTTGGTCTACCAAATGCAGGGAAATCAACTTTCCTCTCTGCGGTTACCCGGGCTAAGCCAAAAATTGCTGATTACCCCTTCACGACCATTGCGCCCCAATTAGGCGTCGTTGGTTTTAAAGGCAATGAGTTCGTGATCGCAGATATCCCTGGTTTAATTGAAGGAGCAAGCGAAGGTGTTGGCCTAGGCCATCGCTTTCTTGGACATGTTGAACGATGCGGTGTTCTCCTGCACCTGATAGATGCCGTTCAAGATGATGTCGTGGATGCATACACAACAATCATGAATGAGTTAGAGGCCTATGCTGAGGAACTTAAAGACCGTCCTATGATTGTGGGCCTGAATAAATGCGACGCGACGATAGAAGAAGACATCGAAGAAAAGCTTGAACTTCTTAAAGAAGTCTGTCCCCATCCCATAGTTGTTCTCTCTGGCGTTACAGGAGAAGGTGTTGAGGAAACACTAGGCGCACTATGGAAAATTGTTAAGAATGATATTACAGCACGTCGACTGGGTGATCAAGCTGACTTAGAGCAACTTCCAGATGACGTACATGAGGATGACGGTGATTGGTCACCAGTATAGCGAGGATTTATGCAAGATCTTAAGACACTCAGTAAAGAGACTTGCAACAGACTGATTATAAAGATCGGCTCTGCCCTCCTCGTTGACCCGGATTCCGGCCAAATCAAGCAGGATTGGCTTAATTCTCTTGCACAAGATATCAATGAACTCCGTCAAAAAGGGATCGATATTCTCATCGTTTCCAGTGGTTCTATTGCGCTAGGGAAAAAAGACCTAGGTCTGTTCGGGCGCCCCAACAAACTTGAAGAAGCACAAGCCTCTGCAGCCATTGGACAAGTTCTTCTCGCCCAATCATATGCTGATGCCTTTGCACCTTTTGGCATTACTGTAGCACAAATGCTGTTGACGTTAGATGACTTAGAAGACAGGCCTCGCCATTTAAATGCGCGCGGCACTGTTGAGGCCCTTCTTAGTCGGCGCATTATCCCTGTCATCAATGAAAATGATACCGTTGCAACCAGTGAAATTCGGTTTGGAGATAATGATCGTCTCGCAGCCCGTGTTGGCAGCCTAGCCAAGGCGGACCTCGTCGTCCTGCTTTCTGATATTGACGGTCTTTATACAGCCAATCCAAAACTTGATTCTCAGGCACATTTTATCGAGTGCGTGCCTGAAATTACTGAAGAGATTGAAAAAATGGCAGGCCCTGCCGTCAGCACAAATTCATCCGTCGGGACTGGCGGAATGACGACCAAGATCATGGCCGCAAAAATGGCCACCAAGGCCGGCTGTTCTCTTGCTATTGCTCGTGGCACGGAACCTCATCCCCTCTCCCAAATGATAGCAACAGGCCGCGCAACTTTATTTCCTGCTAGTCAGACACCTCTTGCACTCCGCAAGCAATGGTTGTCTACTATGCAAACGCCCCGAGGGTTTGTACATATTGACACTGGTGCTGCCAACGCTCTCACAAAAGGGGCAAGTCTTCTCCCTGTGGGTGTCGTTCGTGCTGACGGTCAGTTTAATCGTGGTGATTTAGTTGGCATTATGGGAGAAACTGGCCATTTAATTGGACAAGGTTTAGCAAATTTTGATAGTGTTGACGCACAAAAAATAATTGGGTCGAGCAGTGAAGCAATCTCTAAAATCTTAGGAGCCTCTGTCAGATCTACCCTTATACACAGAGATGATTTGGTACTCTTCTAATGGATGAATTGATAAAACAAACGATAGATAGGCTCTGCGATCAAGCAGTCATTGCGGCTAAAGGCCTGGCAGTTTGTTCTGCAGACCTCAAAAACAAAGCCCTGCTAGAGGCTGCTAAGTCACTGCGGCACAATGCCCATCTCATCCTTGAAGCCAACCTGCAAGATATGCAAACAGGCGCAGAGAAAGGGCTTTCAAGTTCGATGCTCGATCGCCTCTACTTGGATCAGGACCGAATAGATGCCATGGCACAGGGCTTGGAAGCCATCACCAGACTTGAAGATCCTGTGGGACAAATCATGGACCAATGGTCCCGCCCAAATGGATTAGATATCCAACGGGTTAGAACGCCGCTAGGGGTAGTTGGTGTGATTTATGAAAGTCGACCTAATGTGACCGCCGATGCAGCAGCCCTTTGCTTAAAAGCTGGAAACGCTGTCATCTTGCGCGGGGGCAGTGAGTGCCTTCATTCAAACAAAGCCATTCTTACAGCCATGCTTGATGGATTTGATCATGCAGGGCTGCCCAAATTTATTGCCCAACTTGTCCCGATGACAGACCGTGAGGCTGTGGGCCATATGCTGAAAGCCAGTGGCAAAATTGATGTCATAGTCCCCCGCGGCGGCAAATCACTTGTCTCCCGTGTCCAAGAAGAAGCCCGTGTTCCAGTCTTTGCCCATTTAGAAGGGGTTAATCATATCTATGTGGACAAAGGAGCCGATCAGGACCGCGCAGCAGAAATAATCGTCAATTCTAAAATGCGACGCCCTGGAGTTTGTGGAGCCGTTGAAACTGTTCTCATCCATCAAGATGAAATTGAGATGATGAAGCATATTTGTTCAGAACTCAAAAAGGCCGGCTGCAGAATTCGAGGTGGAACCTCTGTGATGGCACATATCCCTTATGCAGAGTTGGCAACAAACGATGATTGGGACACAGAATATCTAGATACAATCGTTGCAGTTAGAACTGTCTCAAATATGGATAGGGCTCTTGACTTTATCAGTCTTCACAGCAGCCATCATACAGATTGCATCATTACAGAAACTCAAGAAAATGCTGATCGCTTCCTACGTGATGTGGATAGTGCCATTGTCATGCATAACGCCTCTACGCAGTTTGCCGATGGAGGAGAATTTGGCATGGGTGCTGAAATCGGCATCGCGACAGGCCGCATTCATGCACGCGGACCTGTAGGATGCGAACAACTTACAACTTTCAAATATCGTGTCCTAGGTCAAGGCCAGCTACGCCTATGATCCCTACTCAAAAAGGGCATATGAATTTAGCGGGACTTTCACTCAGCGCTCAAGGAAAAAAAATTGGCCTTTACGGAGGGAGTTTTAATCCTCCACATAGCGGTCACCTTCATATCGCAAAAAGCGCCTTGCAAAAACTTGACCTTGATGAAGTATGGATTCTAGTGAGCCCAGGCAATCCTTTAAAAGAAGCTTCTAAGGATATGGCCCCCTTTGACCGGCGATTAGAAGTCTGTTCTCAATTTTTCACAGCGCCCCGAATCAAAGTACTTGGGTTAGAGAAAGCTTTGAAAACACGCTATTCTGTGGATACGGTCAAAGAAATCCGAAAACGCTTTCCTAAATCTTCCTTCGTCTGGATTATGGGGGCTGATAATGCAGAAATTTTTCATTTATGGGCTCAGTGGCGCGATATTGTTCACATTCTTCCCATTGCGATTTTTGATAGAACAGGCTATTCTATGGCTGGGCGTCACAATAGACTGACTCGTGAATTTTATAAAGATCGACAAAAGCCTAAAGATGTGACAAAGAGCATCGCGCCCAGCTGGTGTTTTGTACCTCTTGTGAGAAATGCATCATCGGCATCTATGATCCGTCAACAGTTAAAATGCGACTGGTGGGGTCATTAGAGCACTCGGGCAATAAAGTGAGTGGCTCTTGAAGGGGAATACTCCCCGTAATGCAACACTTAAAGGAGACTTCGTTGCAGACAGCATCTCAGACTGACACAGTCAGCACAGCACCCGTCGCGCAGATCGCGCTATCGGACCTTCTTGAGACGATTACATCGACCCTTGATTCTAACAAAGCTGAAGAAATCGTTCCTATCAATCTTTCAGGGAAAAGCGGAATCGCAGACTATATGGTTATTGCTTCTGGGCGATCAAATCGTCAAGTCGCGGCTCTCACTGATTATTTAATGAAGGCCTTGAAAGAAGCTGGTATCACTGGTGCACGCGTAGAAGGCTTGGATCAAGCAGATTGGGTTCTTGTAGACACAGGAGACATCATCGTTCACCTGTTCCGCCCAGAAGTTAGAGAATTCTATAATCTCGATAAGCTTTGGGCGAGCGATACCGATGAAGAAGAAGCACAGCCTTTAAATTGATAAAAGCCTGCAGTAGCAGGCTTTTTTATAGGGCTAAACATATACATTACAATCTATTCCCTTTTGGGATGGCTGGTGTCTTTTGCGCATTAAACTTTTAGCATTTGGAAAAATGGGCAGAGGCCCTGAATATACACTCTTTCAGGAGTATATATCCCGCTTACCTTGGAAAGTTGACGTCCAAGAGTTTGAGATAAAGAAACCTGCCGCAACCCCAGACCTTAGAAAAAAAGAGGAAGCAGAAAAATTACTGGCAGCCATTCCAGACGGCTCTGCTGTGATCGTACTCGATGAAAGAGGCAAAGATTATTCCAGCCGGTCTCTTGCTGAAAAAATTGATAGCATCCATCTACAAGGATTTAATCAGCTAACATTCATCATTGGTGGTGCTGACGGCCTTGATGAGACTGTCCGGAAGAAAGCAAATCTTTTGCTCTCATTAGGAAAAAATACGTGGCCTCATATGCTTTTGCGGGTTATGCTCGCCGAGCAAATTTACCGCATATGGTCCATAGGGGCTGGACACCCTTATCACAGAGATTAATCCATATATAAAACGAGAGTTTAGAAAATGACAATGAGTAACGCACCTGTAGTATTATGCATTCTTGATGGATGGGGATATAGAGAAGACAGCGTTGATAATGCTATTAAGCTGGCGACCCTACCAAACTACACCAAATTCTGGGAACAGGGCAATCGGTGCTGGCTTAAAACTAGTGGGCTTGCTGTGGGACTTCCTGAAGGACAGATGGGCAATAGCGAAGTCGGGCATATGAATATTGGGTCTGGCCGTGTTGTTCTACAAGATCTGCCTCGAATTGATGACTCTATTTCAAATAATATGTTAGTGCATGAGGAAGAAATTCAAGCGCATATTCATGCACTAAAAACTTCAGGCGGCACATGCCACCTGATGGGTCTGTTATCGCCTGGCGGTGTGCATAGTCATCAAGACCATATAGTCGCTCTGGCGAAAATTTTCAGCGATGCAGGCATTCCAGTTGCCATCCATGCTTTTCTGGATGGCAGAGACACCCCGCCAAAGAGTGCCTCTGACTTTCTCTCTCGCTTTGAAGAAGCAATTCATGCTTTAGAAGAGATCTCAATCGCAACAATGACAGGGCGCTATTATGCCATGGATCGGGATGAGCGATGGGATCGTGTCGAAACAGCCTATCGTGCTATTGCAGAAGCAAAAGGGCAAGCAACTGCCGCCTCAGCATCAGAAGCACTTGAGAAAGCCTATGCAGAAGAAAAATTCGATGAATTTGTCCCTGCCACAGTTATAGGTGATTATGAAGGGATGAAGCCTGGCGACGGCCTGCTGATGGCCAACTTCCGTGCCGATAGAGCGCGTGAAATTTTAGCTTGCTTTGTCGATCCGGACTTTAATGGCTTTCCTTTAGATTCTATTGCATCAACTCTCGTTTCTCGAACTGGCATGGTAGAATATTCAAGCCACTTAGCTCAATTCATGACGACTGTTTTTCCGAGCCCAGAAATCAATAATAGCCTAGGTGAAATCATTTCAAATGCAGGTATGAAGCAACTCCGCATTGCAGAAACAGAAAAATATGCCCATGTAACCTTCTTCTTCAACGGGGGTAAAGAAGATATTTTCAACGGCGAAGATCGGATTTTAATCCCCTCTCCAGATGTCGCGACCTATGATCTCCAACCAGAAATGTCCGCACCTGAATTAACTGACAATTTAGTGAAAGCCATTTCAAGTGGGAAGTATAGTACGATCATTGTCAACTATGCCAACCCTGATATGGTTGGTCATACAGGTGTATTAAGTGCTGCAATCGCAGCCGTTGAGGCTGTTGACAAAAGCTTGGGTCGCGTTGAAGAAGCTGTCACAGCAGCCGGCGGCCAATTGCTCATCACCGCAGATCATGGCAATGTGGAGCTCATGAAAAACCAAGAGACGGGTGCCCCTCATACTGCCCATACGAGTTTCGACGTACCGCTTGTCGCTCTAGGGCTTGATAGAAATCTTCAGGACGGTGCGCTTTCTGACATTGCACCCACAATTTTAGAATTAGTCGGCATTGAGCAACCTAAAGATATGACTGGGACTTCCTTACTGGCATAACGTATGATGGTTCATTCCCCTCCCATATCACGATCGCAGAAATTGAAAGCTTCCCTGGTTTCAACATTGATCTTTACGCAGGCGTTGACGGCGCCTCTCCAAGCTCACGCTGAAGCTTTGGCAAAAGACGTACAGGATGCATCGCAGACCAAAGAACAACTCAAGAAGCTAGAAACTGAGATAGACAAACGAGAAGCCAGCAAAAAACAACTGGAGCAGAAGGCCGCAGAAGCCTTAAAGGAACGGCAATCTCTGCAAGTTCAAATGGTCTCCATTGGTCGGAAATTGCAAAGCACAGAACAAAGTATTTTCCTATTAGACAGTCGCATTGGAAAGTTACAAGAATTGACCAACGAAAAGAGAGATGAGCTGTTAAACAATAAAGACAGTATGGTTGAATTGATTGCTGCACTCCAACGTATGGGAAGACGCCCGGCTGCGGCAAGTCTGCTAAAACCTGGAGAGGCCTTAGATACGGCTCGATCTGCTTCACTACTCTCAACACTATTGCCTCATATTGATATTAAAGCTGCTGCCTTAAAACGTGATATTAGCTATCTGGCGGATCTGTATACTGAGCTTTCTGACAAGCGATTTTCATTAAAAACAAACTTATCTGACCTTGCCCAACAACAAGTGATATTAAAAAATTTAGTCGCACGACGAGAGATTGAAGAAACAGACGCACGCGCTGCAGCAAGAGGCGAAAGCTTGCGCATATCAAGACTTGTGAGAAGCAGCCGTGACACCCGCGATTTATTGCAAAAATTAGAAGAAGAGAGTAAACGATTCCAAGCGAGACAAGCCCGTCTAAAACGTGCTTCGGAAGCTCGAGCGGCGGCAGAGCGGCGACAAAATAACCCCGCTGTTCAACCGCAAACAGTTGCCCCTACACCGTCTGGTGTCAGCTTCAGATCTCTTCGAGGAAAGATGCCCTATCCTTCTTATGGTAAGCTGATTTTAAAATACGGGCAACGGGACGGCGTGGGAAGGGCGAAAGGGATTCGCCTTAGTGTCAGATCTGGTTCACAGGTAATTTCACCCTTTGAAGGGCGCGTAGTCTATGCTGGCCCTTTCAGAGAATATGGACAGCTTGTTATAATCGCTCATAAAGATGGCTATCACGGCCTGTTGGCCGGCATTAGCACGCTCTATACCGCCCTCAATCAATGGGTATTGCTTGGCGAACCTGTAGGGCAAGTCGCTGGGGGGGCAAGTCGCACCAGTCAACTCTATTTCGAACTAAGAGGAAAGGATGGCCCCTTCAACCCTCTTCCATGGTTAAAAAGTAATTAAACAAATATAGGCTTAGGTATATGCAAACCCTCGATACAAACCGCGTCATCACTTTCACCTGTCCAGATAGTTCAGGACTCGTTGCAGAAATTTCAACTTTTCTTGCTCAGGAAAATGTGAACATTACAGAGGCAAATCATCATACAGAAACCCAAACGGGAGAAGCGCTTCTTAGGTTTTCATTTAAGGAACTTGGTACTGTAAAAACCATAGATGAATGGCGCGAAAAAGGGAAATACCTTGAAAAGAAATTCAAGGGCACTTTGAATGTCTATGATGTCAGTCATCCAATGAAGGTTGTGATTGCTGTCTCCAAATTTGGGCACTGTCTACAAGATCTCATCCTAAGAACACAGTCTGGAGCTCTGCCCATCGAAATATGTGCTGTGGTTTCTAACCATGAGACTTGGAGAAGTTTTGTAGAATGGGCAGATATTCCTTTCCACTACGTGCCAATGGAAAAAGGGAAAAAACAAGAACAAGAAGCTCAAATTCGAGCGATCGTTGAAAATTCAGAGGCTGAGCTCTTAATACTTGCTCGCTATATGCAAATCTTATCGAAAGAAATGTGCGCTGAGTTCAATGGAAAAGCCATCAATATCCACCACTCTTTCCTTCCCAGTTTCAAAGGGGCAAAACCCTATAGCCAAGCCCATGAAAAAGGGGTGAAAATTATTGGAGCGACGGCACATTATGTCACAACAGATTTAGATGAAGGTCCAATTATTGAGCAATCCATTGAGCGCGTTGATCACTCTGTTTCTGTTGAAGAATTTATGAATATTGGACGAGATACCGAATCCATTGCGTTGAACCGTGCTGTACGCTGGCATGCGGAAAGACGAGTATTACTTTCCGGAAAACGGACTGTTGTCTTCCAATAAAATGATTTTTTCCTCATCAGAATAAACGAAAGACTGAATATATACATTTTAGAGTGGAAGGCCTGCCCCCTTCATGCCATGATAGAAGTGTATAAAGAGAGTCCATAAAAGACAGGCTCTACTGCCAATAGATGACGGGAAAGATATGATGACACTTAAAAAGCCATTTACACTTATAAAATCTGCATTAATCGCTGCGACTTTGGGAACCACCATGCTGGCAAGCCCCCTCCAGGCAGATGGTAAACGGCTTAAAGGTGAAGAACTCTACACAGAGCTTGATGTTCTTATTCGGGTTCTAAAGCATATGCGTGAAGATTATGTCGACGCTGATATCGATGACAAAAAAGCTTTAGAATCTGCCATTCAAGCCATGCTTAAATCTTTGGATCCCCATTCAAATTATATCAATATGGATAACCTTAAGAATGTCCAAATGCAAGTCCGTGGTGAATACGGCGGCTTAGGCATAGAAGTGTCTGAAGAAAAAGATGTGGTAAAAGTTGTTTCCCCTATTGATGACACGCCTGCACAGCGTGCTGGCATTAAATCAAATGATTATATCACACATATTAACGGTGAAGACATTTTGGGGAAAGGGCTTGATTATGCCATTAGTAAAATGCGCGGCGCCGTGGGTGAACCTATTAATATTACGATTGTTCGTGTAGGTGTAGAGGACCCCTTTGATGTAAAGATTGTTCGTGACAATATCAAAATACGCAGTGCTCGCCACAGAGTTGAAGACGATACGATCGGCTATATTCGCATTTCAACTTTCAATATGCAGACATGGCCTAGCCTGAAGAAATCAATTGATGCACTTCATGCTGAACTCGGCGATAAAATGCAAGGCGTTGTCCTAGATCTCCGCAATAATCCCGGAGGTTTATTATCTCAAGCCATTAAAGTATCTGATACTTTTCTCGAACAGGGTGAGATTGTCTCAACCCGCGGGCGACACCGCACAGACAATGAAACGTGGTTTGCCGATTACAGTGGCTATTGCATGCCAGGAAAATACTGTGATCCCGTTGAAGGTGATTTGGTGAATGGCCTTCCAATGGTTGTCCTCACAAATGCTGGAAGTGCTTCTGCCAGTGAAATCGTTGCCGGCGCCCTTCAAGATCATCGCAGAGCTATTATCCTGGGAGATAGAAGCTTTGGGAAAGGCACAGTACAGAGTCAGTATAAAATCTTTAATCGCGCTTTGAGACTAACGACTGCACGCTATTACACACCGAGTGGCAACAGCATTCAAGGGCGCGGTATCGAGCCTGACATTGAAGTTCTCTTCCCAGCAGAACAGCGATATAAAATGCGCCGTGAAGCTGATCTAAGAAATACAATTTCAAATGATTCAGATGCCTATGACCGCTCTGGCGAGTTAGAAGAAATGACCTTTGATAAAGATGCTAAGATTGAGCCTGCACAAGAAGACATACAGTTGAAATATGCTATTCGACTCTTAAAAGGCCTCTATGAGCCAGCCCCTGAGCAAACTGTTGCCAAAGCTGAACTGCCCGATAAAAATGTTGAGCAGAAGAAATCCTTGAATAAATAGGGTCTCCTAGAGTACTCTAGGGATATTCTGTCATCTGACAACAAAGGATAAGCATGTCTTCTCTACGCATAATACTCTTTGCATGGGTTACTAGTTTTTTGATATTTGGTGGTATTTATTTCTGGGCCGAAATGAGTTACGACGCTGAGGCTGTAAAAAACGCTGAAGCCGCAAGTAAAGAAAAACCCAAGCCTAAACTTGCCGTTAAGGCTGTCTCAGAACTTTTAGAAGAAGATGAAGACGGAAGCCTGCTGCCTAAGATCGCAGAAGATGGAAGACGTCCTTTTGATGTCTATGCTGCTGAAGTTCAACCTTCAGCCCTCAATGTTCCAAAAGTTGCTCTTGTGATTAACCGATTGGGTATGCGCCAACGAGATATAACATACGCAATCAATGAATTACCTAAAGAAGTCAGCCTTTCTTTTACACCCTATGCCAGTGATCTCTCAAGATGGGCAGAACTGGCCCGCGAACAAGGGCATGAAGTTTTCATCGAATTGCCAATGGAACCACTTGACCCAGAAAAATCTGACGCTGGAAATCTGGCCCTCACTACAGGAAACAGCACCGCAGATAATATGAGAAACATGCGTGTTGTTATGTCGCAGATGAGCGGGTATGTAGGCATTATGAGCACACATGGATCGCGATTCACGTCTCAGCGAAATGCCATGAGGCCCATAATCGATGAGCTCAAAAAAAGAGGGTTGATGTATCTGGATCTTAAGACAACCAATTATACACAAGGGCCAAATCTAGCAGCGACTGAACAAGTGCCAATGGCTTATAGAGACATCGAAATTGATAATGATAAAAACCCTGTCGAAATTAGAACAAAGCTCCGCAATTTAGAAGAAAGAGCCCTGACAAATGGTTTTGCGTTAGGAGTCGGCTCCAGCAAGCTTGTCACGATGCGTCAAGTTTCTGCGTGGGCGAAAGAATTGAGGGCCAAAGGCATCCTGCTCGTACCTGTCTCAGCCATCGCATCTAAACAGCCTTTGTAAAAGTTATTTTCCCTCATGGACAACGCTTCATCAACCAGCCATCTACCCTACCGTCCTTGCGTCGGTGTTATGCTTATCAATGCAGACGGTAAGATTTGGGTAGGAGAGCGCATAGACACCCCTGGGGCTTGGCAAATGCCGCAAGGGGGTATCGATCCAGATGAAACCCCTTTGAGTGCAGCTACCAGAGAACTCGAAGAAGAGACTGGCATAGCAGCCGAACATGTCACTCTCGTCGACCAAACCAAAGATTGGCTGACCTACGATCTTCCACAAGAGCTTGTTCTTTCTGGTAAAGTTTGGAAAGGAAAATTTCGCGGACAAAAGCAACGCTGGTTTCTTTATCGATTGGATGCAGCTGATTCATTGATTACGATAGACCAACCCCATCCAGAGTTTTCTGCGTGGCGCTGGACATCTCCTCAGAGGCTCATAAAAGATATTGTCCCCTTTAAGCGAGAGATCTATCTTTCCGTCTGTAAACAATTCGGAAATTACTTGCCTTCTTGAGGTATTTTAAGTTTAATCATTATTCTGATATCGGACGGTGGGGAGAGATGTTCCTAGTATTCATCGTGACCATTATTTTATAAATGATCTGAATACTACAATTGGAAATCACTTATGATGCCGCGGGCGACAACCATGAATTTTTCAGAGGCAGATATCCCATTTGAAGATGGGCTGGCGCTCTATAGATGGTGGCATACTTTATTCAGGAAGAATGGAAAATTCCCACGAAAATCAGAAATAAACCCTTCCGACCACGTCTCCTACTTAGATAAAATTTACCTGATAACACTTGATTTAGAGTCCGGTGACCATATCATGCGTTTACATGGCACATTCATCACTGAAATTCATCAGCGTGATAATTCTGGAAAACCCGTACGTCTCATGGCGGGTGCTGACGTTTTCAATCAACGTATCGCCTGTATTATTGAACATAAAAAGCCTGTCCTAGTCACCTATGATAAGCTTGAAGCCCACCATGATGCATATGACACATATCATACCATTGGTCTACCAATTGCAGATGATCACTCAGGCGAGTTAGCTCACATTATCGGTGTTGTACACTATAAATAAATACTTCTTTTCAAACAATAGTAGTTGACTTTTATACAGATGCCTTCTATTTAACTCATACGTTAATTAAGTATTTGGTTAAATAGAAGAGACGCACATGGATAGACTTTCAGCAACCTTTTCAGCTCTAGCTGATCCAACGAGACGCGCTATTCTCGAGCAGTTACAGTCCGGAAAGCATACTGTGGCCTCTCTTGCAGCCCCTCATAGTATGAGTGCTCCAGCGATATCAAGACACCTTAAGGTGTTAGAAAAGGCAGAGCTAATACACCGCGAAAGAAACGCCCAAACCATCTACTGTTCAATTAACGGAAAGAACTTAAAAACAGCCATTGACTGGCTGGAAACATATGGAGAATTTTGGCGGTCTAGCTTTGACCGCTTAGAAAATCTTCTTATTCAACAAGAGACAAAAAAAGATTAACCCGAGTTACATAATAAGCGAGGAACGAATAATGAATGCGATCGATTTAACAACAACCCCTGTATTAGAAATTACAAAAGTCTTCAAAGTATCACCGGCCCGTGTATTCGAAGCCTTTATAACACCTTCATTAATGAAACAATGGTGGGGCCCTGCTTCCATGACCGTTCCACTGTGCGAGTTAGATGCTAAGCTGGGCGGAAAATGGAAAACAATGATGGTGAATGATGAGGGTGAAGAATTTACAGTCTCTGGTGTTTATACCAAAATAAACAGTCCAATTGAGTTAGAATTCACATGGGCGTGGCTTGAGGATGGACAACGTGGTCAGGAAACCACTGTAAATTTAAAATTTACTGCTGTTGAAAATGGCACTCGACTAGACCTCGTTCAAGGCTCCTTCAGCGATGGATGTCAAGCGCACCACGAAGGCTGGATGGGCGGTCTCACGAACCTAGAAGAGCTCTTAGCTTAAAATAGAAAAGGCCCCGCACAATTAAGAGCAGGGCCTTTATCTTTATATGTTCAGGTCGGCTTTATGAAGCCACCACATCCTGTAGAGCCAGCATCCAATCAAGATCCTTCTCGAATCCAGCCTTTTCTACATCGTCTTTTGCGTCTTCAATGTCTTCACGAACGGCAGCGATTTTCTGTGCCAAGTCAGAAGAATCAACAGAACCGAGATCAATTGTTTCTTCAGCAAGCAGAGTAAGTCCTTCAGGGCTTACTTGAGCAAGGCCGCCTTTAACAAACAGACGCTCTGCGTCCCCTGCTTCATCAGCGAAGATTTCAATAACACCAGGACGAATGGTGGACATCATAGGCGCATGGGCAGGGAGAACAGCGAAATCACCGTCAGTTCCTGGCACCACTACCTGTGCAGCTGTTGTGTCTTTTAAAAGACGCTCTGGCGACACAATTTCAAGGCGCAATGTATCAGTCATGATGTCCGTCCCTTACCTTAGGCAGCTTCTGCAGCAAGCTTTTCAGCTTTAGCAAGAACCTGATCAATGTTACCCACTAGGTAGAAAGCAGCTTCTGGAAGGTGATCATATTCACCAGCCACAATTGCTTTAAAGCCTTTTACAGTGTCTTCGATGCTTACTAGTTCACCAGGTGTCCCTGTAAAGATCTCAGCAACGTGGAAAGGCTGAGACAAGAAACGCTCAACTTTACGGGCACGTGCAACCACCAGCTTATCTTCCTCAGAAAGCTCATCCATACCAAGAATAGCAATAATATCTTGGAGTGATTTATATTTCTGGAGAAGCTCCTGAACAGAACGAGCAACTTCATAGTGCTCATCACCAAGAACACGTGGATCAAGAATACGAGATGTACTATCCAAAGGATCAACCGCAGGGTAAATCCCTTTTTCAGCAATTGCACGGTTCAATACTGTTGTAGCATCAAGGTGAGCAAATGACGAAGCTGGCGCAGGGTCAGTCAAGTCATCAGCAGGAACGTAAACAGCCTGTACAGATGTAATCGAACCCTTCTTCGTTGTGGTAATACGCTCCTGCAATGAACCCATATCGGTTGCAAGTGTAGGCTGGTAACCCACAGCAGAAGGAATACGTCCAAGAAGCGCTGATACCTCAGCACCCGCCTGTGTAAAGCGGAAAATGTTATCCACGAAGAAAAGAACGTCCTGGCCTTCTTGATCACGGAAATATTCCGCAAGAGTCAAGCCTGTCAGAGCAACACGTGCACGCGCACCAGGAGGCTCATTCATCTGACCATATACAAGAGCAGCTTTACTTTCACCCTCAAGATTGATCACATTTGATTCGATCATCTCATGGTAAAGGTCATTACCCTCACGCGTACGCTCACCAACACCAGCGAAGACAGAGAAACCACCATGACCCTTCGCAATGTTGTTAATAAGTTCCATAATCAGTACGGTTTTACCTACACCGGCACCACCAAAGAGACCAATCTTACCACCTTTTGAATAGGGCGCTAAAAGATCTACCACTTTAATACCTGTAACAAGCATTTCCTGCTCTGTAGACTGATCTGCGAACTCAGGCGCTTCGGCGTGAATTGGAGCTGTTTGCTTCGCGTTGACAGGGCCACGCTCGTCAATTGGCTCACCAATCACGTTCAAAATACGACCAAGTGTCTCAGGTCCTACAGGAACAGAGATCGGTGCGTTTGTGTTTTGTACTTCTACACCACGAACAAGACCATCAGTCGAGTCCATCGCGATAGTGCGTACTGTGTTTTCACCCAAGTGCTGGGCAACTTCAAGCACGAGACGCTGACCATTGTTGTCAGTTTCAAGTGCAGTCAGAATTTCTGGCAAGTTGTCGTCGAATTGTACGTCGACAACGGCACCAATAATCTGACTAATGCGGCCTGTGTTAGCCATGTGCTACACTCCTTAGCTTACAGCGCTTCAGCGCCAGAGATAATTTCAATCAATTCGCTGGTAATAACAGCCTGACGTGTCCGGTTATAAACCAGTGTCAATTTGTCAATCAGTTCACCTGCGTTACGTGTTGCGTTGTCCATCGCAGTCATAGAAGCACCCTGCTCAGAAGCAGCGTTTTCTAGGAGACCACGATAAATCTGGACCGCCACATTTCGTGGCAACAAATCTTCCAGAATTTCCGCTTCGCCTGGCTCATAATCATAGATTGCCCCACCAAGTTCATCAGCGACCTCTTCGTCGTTTGCCACTTCTGGCATCGGCGCAGGAATAAGCTGTTGCTTGGTTGGAATCTGAACAAGAGCAGACTGGAATTTACTATAGAACAGTGTCGCAACATCAAACTCACCACGTTCATACATGGCAAGAATATCAGCTGCGATCGGCTGCGCATTTGCAAAACCAATCTTTTTCACAGAGGACAAGTCTTTTAAATCGATGATATACTCACCAAAATCACGCTTCAGCAGGGTATGACCCTTCTTACCAACGCAAAGAATTTTAATGGTTTTACCTGCATTCAAACGCTCATTAATATGCGCTTTAGCAGCTTTGACGATATTGGCGTTGAAAGCACCACAGAGACCACGCTCTGAGGATCCAACAACTACCAATTCAACATCGTCCTTGCCTGTTCCAACTAGAAGAGGAGAAGCACCGGGCTGATCAGCAACAGCTTGACCAAGCCCTGTAAGTACTTTTTCCATCTTCTCTGCATACGGACGCGCAGCTTCAGCTGCTTCTTGCGCACGGCGCAGTTTGGACGCGGCCACCATTTTCTTAGCTTTGGTGATCTTCTGCGTCGACTTGACGGAATTGATCCGGATTTTAAGGTCTTTAAGGCTAGGCATATCTAGTCCCTTTCCTTACCCGTTGATCGGTTAACTGAACGACTTCGCAAAGCCTTCCAGGATTGATTTCAACTGAGATTGAAGGTCATCAGACAATTTCTTCTCAGTGCGAACAGCTGTCAGAACGTCAGCATGTTTTGACCGCATTTCCGCAAGGAAAGCTTCTTCAAAACGGTTGACATCTGTTACTGCGATACCATCAAGATATCCCTTCACACCAGCAAAAATTGAGACAACTTGCTCTTCCATTGTCAGCGGGCTGTACTGAGCCTGCTTTAGAAGTTCAGTCAAACGAGCACCACGGTTCAGCAGCTGCTGTGTCGCGGCATCTAGATCAGAGCCAAACTGAGCAAAGGCTTCCATCTCGCGGTACTGAGCAAGCTCAAGTTTAATAGAGCCAGCAACCTGTTTCATCGCTTTAACCTGAGCTGCAGATCCCACACGAGATACTGAAAGACCAACGTTAATCGCAGGACGAATACCTTTATAGAACAAATCTGTCTCAAGGAAGATCTGACCATCTGTAATCGAAATCACGTTTGTTGGGATGTATGCAGATACATCGCCCGCTTGTGTTTCAATAATAGGCAGAGCTGTCAAAGAACCAGAGCCATTCGCATCAGACATCTTCGCAGCACGCTCAAGAAGACGACTATGAAGATAGAATACATCACCCGGATACGCTTCACGTCCTGGAGGGCGACGAAGCAAGAGTGACATCTGACGATAAGCAACAGCTTGCTTAGAAAGATCATCATGAACGATAACAGCATGCATGCCGCCGTCACGGAAGAACTCACCCATTGCTGTGCCTGTATACGGCGCAAGGAATTGAAGAGGCGCAGGCTCAGACGCTGTCGCTGCGACAACGATTGAGTATTCTAGAGCACCATTTTCTTCAAGAGCTTTAACGATCTGAGCAACTGTAGAACGCTTCTGACCAACTGCTACGTAGATGCAGAATAATTTCTCACCTTCAGACGCTGCGGCATCGTTGGTTGCCTTTTGGTTAATAAATGTGTCAATGGCAACTGCAGTCTTACCTGTCTGACGGTCACCAATGATCAACTCACGCTGACCACGACCAACAGGAACAAGAGCGTCAACAGCTTTTAGACCTGACATCATTGGCTCATGGACTGATTGACGAGGGATAATGCCAGGGGCTTTAACCTCAACACGCTGACGCTTAACGTCTTCTAGCGGGCCTTTACCGTCAATTGGGTTACCTAGCGCGTCAACAACGCGACCAAGCAAACCTTTACCAACAGGAACGTCCACAATGGTGCCAGTTCTCTTGACTGTGTCTCCTTCACGGATACCACGGTCAGAACCGAAAATCACCACACCAACGTTGTCTGTTTCCAAGTTAAGAGCCATGCCCTTAATACCACCTGGAAATTCAACCATTTCACCAGCCTGCACATTGTCCAAGCCATACACACGGGCAATACCGTCACCTACTGACAGCACTGTACCGACTTCTGATACTTCTGCTTCGTTGCCAAAGCCAGCGATCTGATCCTTTAGGACCTTGGAAATTTCCGCCGCACGGATATCCATCACTGAACCCCTTTCATAGCGACCTTGATGTTGTCGAGTTTAGTCTTAATAGAACTATCAATCATTTGAGAGCCTACCTTGACAATGAGACCGCCAAGCAAGCTTTCGTCAACGCGCGCGTCAACTTCCACTTTTTGCCCAACAGCCGATTTAAGTTTCTTTTTGATTTCATTAACCTGAGTTTTTGTCAGCTCAGCAGCACTAATGACCTCAGCCTTCACTTCTCCGCGGTGCTCAGCCATCAAAAGACCAAAATCACGGATAATGTTTTCCAGCACATTTGTACGCCCGTTCATAGCAAGAGTACCGAGGAATTTCTGAACGAGATCAGAAAGACCAGCCTTCTCTGCAACTGCAGAAACACCTTTTGCTACATCATCACGGGAATACACTGGAGATAGGATAAGATCACGCAAGTCTGCGCTCTCACTATAAAGATTACTCAGAGAAACAAGATCAGATTCTGTTGCCTCTAGCGCTTTCGCTTCAAGAGCAAGCTCAAACAGTGCTAGTGCATAACGACCAGAAATACCTGACACGATGGCTTTATTTGATGCCACGCCGTAATCCTTTTCTCGCGACATATAAAAATGCTGGGATCGCATTCATATGTCTACTAGAGGTTTTAAACCATAAATGAACCGATTTTTCTTGCCTAAGCATAAGCGATTCTTTTCGGTTCATCGCTCAATAAATTCTCCGTCAGCCCTTACTTTCTGCGTTGTACACATAAGTAAACACTTGATGGACGGAACATCAAGCGCAGCCACCCTCTAGCACATGGTTTTCGCAAGTGCAAGAGGGGGAAAGGGGATTCTTAAAGAATCTCGATTTAGGCTGTGACTTTAGGTTAAGCGCGCGTGAATTCAAGTTTGTTTTCTGGGGAATTTACTTCATGCAAGAAGACTTGACCTCTTCTCTTTTTTGACTGATTTTTCGCTTCAACGATTTTCCGGCTTAGGGAGTCAAAACTCTCGCCGGTCTCACTATCCAACTCCACGATAGCTGCCGCAGTATTCAAGAGATCAAATTCTCTAACTTGTCCGTGGCGATCTTCCATAACAATCTTTCCACGCTTTCGATCCTCTTCTTGATAGAAGCTTTCGATGGCAGCTTTGAAATCATCCATAATGAATTGAATTTCATTCTTGATTGCCTGTGCGCGCCTTCTTCTGAAACCGAGAAAGAAATCATCACCGCCCACATGGCCAATAAAGACATCATCCTGTGCCCCAAATCTTTTTCTTAAGAGCTCAGAAAATAGTATAATGACACGGTCACCTTGACGAAATCCATAAGCATCATTGAAAGGCTTGAATTCATTAAAATCAAAATAAACAATTGAACTGCTTTCCCCTGTGAGAAGCAAGTCTGCAATATGATCATTGATCACATTGTTACCCGGAAGCCCCGTGAGAGGATTTTGGTCCCGAGCCTCCGCTAAAGTGATGGAAGAGAAAATTCTGAGTAAAGCCTCTGATTTTAAGAACCCTTTATACTTACCGTTTTCTGTCACGATAAGCCCGTCAGCCCCCTCTACCCCGCCCCCTTCTCCAGCGAGAGAATATATTTCAAGCAATGACCGCACTGGAACAGTCACATCCGTGACAGGGCATGAAACGCAGAATCGCTGCATAGAATTTCCAATACTTTTATTATGAAGCAGGTCCCAACCAAACTGGTCATATAAATAAGCTTTGAAGTCTTGCTCCCTTAGAATACCAACCGGCACATTGTGGCAATCTACAAGAGGTAATATTGAATGGTCTGACTGTCTTTTAAATTTCTCAAGCACCTCTTTAATATCAGCATTCACTGAAACACTCTCTACGTCTTCAATCCAGGCTGAAAGGTCAGTCACATGATTGGCTTTTCTGCGCCGGTCCGTCGAAAGAACTGCTTCAATATGCTCATATGCAGGCTTCAGATTAGCATGATTAGTCTCTGGGACCGATATGAAATACCCCTGAATCAGGTCACATCCAATCGCGCGGCACTCAAGATAATCCTGCTCTTCCTCAATGCCTTCAGCCACAACTCTTAAACCAAGCACATGCGCTAAATTCACGATTGAGGAAACAAACAATCTCTTTTTATTAGACGCTGCAATGCCATCCACAAAAAACCGATCTATTTTCAAATATTCAGCCTGATGGTCGTAAAGAAGCTTCATCTCTGAGAAGCCACGACCGAAGTCATCAATGGCCACTCGAATTCCTCTGTCCCTCACGCTTTGCAAATGCTCGGAAAAATAGGAAGCATCGGAGTTATTATAATGCTCGGATAATTCAAACACGAGTTGAGAGGGCTGAATATCATTTCTTGCTAAGATCTCACTCGACCAATTGGGGTCTTCATCTTCCCGCTCAAAGATGCGCCCATCCAAGTTATAAAAAAGTTTGATATGGTCCCTAAAGGAGAGCTTAGCAAAAGACTCAATAGCAATTTTCCTTAGCTCGCGGTCAACTTGCTCCAGACATCTCAACTCCCAAGCACAATCGAATACACCTGCGATCGATGCAAACCCACACGCCTCATGCCCCCTCAGCAAAGCCTCGACAGCATAAGTTCCGCCTGTACCAGCATTGACAATTGGTTGAAAGGCAAATTGAATAGATTCTTTAACTGCCTCGATTAGCTGCTGACTGTTTTTAATTTTATATTTCATACTCAACCTAAATAATCACTCAAAACTCTCATAAAGGAATTCTATTACGAGATGATTACAATAGGATTAACAAGTATGGCGGGCATTTTAATCGTGTAAATACCCTATTTTATACAAATGTCGTGATTACTGAACTCGACTCTCGGTCTGTCACCAGACGGTTCACCTCAGCCTCTGGATTGCGATAGCCAACTGACATACCGCTGACCAACATAAGATGTTCAGGGGCACCAACAAAACGAGACACTAAGTCGGGAAACTGCGACCATGCCCCTTGTGCACAACTATCAAGCCCTGCTTCTCTTAGAAGTAACATGATGGTTTGCATATAAATCCCTACGTCATTCCACTGAATATATTCCATCTGTTTATCGATATAAAACATCAGCCCTACAGGTGCACCAAAGAAGTCAAAGTTACGACGAAATTGCTCTAGCCTTTTCATTCTATCACCGCGTTCAATACCCAATTTAGCATATAAATCCATCCCGCATTTATAGCGGTTAGTCTTATAGGGTTCCTTTAAATTCACGGGATAAGCAAGATGTGCTGGCCGTTGCTGACTGGGATTGGCACCCTCAAACATAATGTCCACCTCTTTTCGGAAGGCTTTCATCGACTCGTCTTTAATCACATAAAGACGCCAGGGCTGTAAATTGCCCCCTGAAGGAGCCCTGCCAGCCTTTTCTAGAATCTCTTGCAATAAGAGCGTGTCGACTTCCTTATCTAAAAAATCACGCACAGAAAGGCGACTAAGCACAGCTTCAGAAACATTCATAAATATTTTCCTTTATTCGAAATGAAAAACCCAACATTTATCCATAACAACTGTGCCATCAGCAAGAGTGAAAGGGATATCAGCTTCAGGCTGAAAGCCGGCCTTTTCTAAAACACGACCTGATGACGGATTGTCGGCTGCATGGCAGCCATACAGCGGATGATTAAACCCTAACTCTCTGAGGTTCTTAAGACAGAGAACAAGGGCTCTTGAAGCAACTCCCTTGCCCCAGAATTCTTGCCCAATAAAATAGCCAACTTCAAATCGGTCTTCACCGTCTCTTGGAAATTGCCCGATCATGCCTGCAATGATCCCGTCCACAAAGATTGTGTAATTTGCTTGCTCTACTGTTTGCCCCTTAGCGAGAGCATCACTAGTTTTCGTATCAAACGTTCTTCTATCTAAGGGATATTCTCCCGGTATCCACGCCAGAACATCTGAATCGTTTTTCTGATTGTAAAGGTCTTCAAAATGACAGTGAGCGAGATCTCTTAATTCAATTTTCATAGGATTAATCCTCTACAGCCATAGCAGCAGCGGTTCCTGCACCATCTTGAACCGAATATTGCTGGGCCTTCAAGGCATCCTCTAGAGCTGTGAGACATGTCATCACATGCCGCTCAGTTGCAGAAGAGCCCATCAACCCAATCCGCCAGACTTTTCCTGCTAGAGCGCCGAGACCTGCGCCAATCTCGAGATCATACTTTTGTAAAACATACTGGCGCACAGCGGCTTCATCAATTCCATCAGGTATAGAAACTGTATTCAGTTGCGATAATCTATGGCTTTCATCCACAATCAAGCCGAGTCCCAAAGATTCAAGGCCTGCTTTTAATTTTTGATGCATAGCATGATGGCGCATCTGAGCTTCTTCAAGCCCCTCTTCTTGAAGCATCACAAGTCCTTCATGAAGTGCATACATGGCATTCACAGGCGCCGTATGATGATAGGTCCGCGCACCACCGCCGCTATTGTCCCAGTATGCCATCACTAAGGAAAGATCTAAAAACCAGCTTTGAACGCTGCTCTGACGCTGCTTGATTTTATCTGCTGCTCTCTCTGAGAAGGTGACAGGTGAAATTCCTGGAGGACATGACAAACATTTCTGTGTTCCGGAATAGGCTGCGTCAATGCCCCATTCATCAACTTTTAGCTCGCTTCCGCCTAAGCTGGTAACGCAGTCAACTATTGTTAAACAATCATGAGCCTGAGCCAGGTCGCAAAGCTCTTTTGCTGGCGCAGACACACCTGTTGATGTCTCCGCGTGAACAAAGGCCAATATTTTTGCTGATGCATGTGTTTCAAGAGCCGCTCTAACACTTTCCAATTCAATTGGTTGTCCCCATTCAAAAGCGACCAACACTGCATGACCGCCAGCTCTTTCCACATTTTCTTTCATCCGGCCACCAAACGCGCCGTGCTGGATAACAATGACTGTATCTCCAGGTTCTACCAGGTTCACAAAACAGCATTCCATACCTGCCGAGCCTGGTGCACTCACAGGAAACGTCAAGGCATTCTCTGTCTGAAATGCATAGCGAAGCCCTGCCTTTATCTCTTCCATCATAGTCTGAAATGCCGGGTCTAGATGGCCAACTGTTGGTCTGGCCATTGCCGCAAGGACACGAGGATGAATATCGCTTGGCCCAGGCCCCATTAAGAGACGTTGTGGTGGGTTAAATGATGTGAGCTTCTGATTTGACATGGGGACCTCCTATACACTGAGAGTCAATTTATCGCAGCGCACAAAAAAAGCAAGCCGGGATTCCCGGCTTGCTAAGATCTGACAATAGATCAGACATTTATTTTCGGTAAGCAGGGTTCGCCACTAACTCTTTATAGCGATCGCGTAATTTAGTTTGACGTGAAGTTAAACTAACTTGCTCGCCCCGAATGAGAATGGCATCAGGGCTTGTCATCACTTCAAGAGGATCACCGTTCCAGACAACAACGTCCGCATCCATACCTGCGGAAAGTGTCCCATAACGATCAGAGATACCGTAAACTTCTGCTGGATAAACAGTCATACCTTTCATGGCTTCTTCCCATGACATGCCGTTGGCAACGGCATTCCCCGCATGCTGAGGCATTAAGCGGAAATTATCTCCGCCGTTCCCAGTAAACATAACTTTAACACCCGCTTTTGAAAGGCGAGCACCGTTTTTCAGTGTCGCACCGAGACGCTCAAAGCTGCTCGGTAAGTTATCATGCACGCGAATAACAACACTCACGTCGGCTTTAACCAGTTGATCCGCAACGCGCCATGCTTCTGATGCGCCATATATAACCATTTTCTTAAGGTCAAACATCTTCTTGATCTTGAGGGCACGAAGAATATCGTGTTTTTCATGAGCTTGAACAACAAGGGTTGTCTCCCCTTTTAAAACACCGTGCAGAGCTTTGGTGTTTGCATCAGCTTTCTTGGGAGCAGCTGCTTTAGCCCCTTTTTTCTTTTTCTTCTTCTTTCTTTTCTTATCGGCTTTCATCTCTTCTTTTGGAAGAGACTTTTGAGCTTTCGATAATGTATCCACGACTGTCTGCCAAAGTGCCGCGCGACTGCCTCCCGTGCTGCCAGCAGTACGGCCTGTAACATTCAGACGAATATAGGCTTTTGAGCGAGACACCAAGTCATCCCCATTCAAGTGAATAACAGCGCCTTGTCCAGAAAATGGATACGCTGATGTAAAGCCTGTCACGGCTCTTGTTAACCCTTCAACACGGGCGATAGGAATGCGTACATTATCTGGATTTAGTGCCCAAGTGACATCAAGTCCTGTTGTGATCTTACCCTTCGAGAAGCTGGCATCATTATTGTCCGCCCAAGACGGCACATAATTGAGACCCAACGTTGTGGCTGGGTTCATCAAGCCTGGTGTAACGATTTTACCCTTCGCATCAATGACACGGTATCCCTCAGGGACTGCACCACCGGCAGTGACAGATACAATTTTGCCGTCCTTGATCAATACTGTCGCATTTTCTACGATGCCGTCTGATCCCATTGTATGAGTTTTACCGCCAACAACAGCTATATCTTCGGCACTTAGTGATCCTGCAGGTCCTGCAAGAATTCCAGAAACAGCGAGTGTGGCTGCTACGATTGATTTTACTAATTTCATCTGTCGTCTCCCTACTTACTGCTCTCTTCGCCAACAGTCCCTAATTCAAAGTCTGCAATTGGCTGTTTCGATTTATCATTAATATCCCATGTTACGGCGCCATCAACAAAAGTCATATCTGCAACGGCATAGACACTAAACGGATTCTTTGACCACAGAACAACATCTGCGTTTTTCCCTGTTTCAAGCGTCCCGGTAACCTTATCAATACCCAATGATTTAGCGGGATTGAGCGACAACCATGTCCAAGCTTCAGCTTTGGTAATCTTCACACCAACTTTGTGAGCGTCTGCTAAAGACTTAGCTGCTTCTTGATTAAGACGCTGAATACCGAGATCATCATCTGAATGAACAATGGCACAGGCACCCGCCTTATGCACAAATGGGATATTCTCGCGGATGCTATCAAAAGCCTCCATTTTGAACATCCCCCAGTCTGCCCACATGGCAGAGCAGGTTCCCGCTTCTTTCAAACGATCAGCAATTTTGTAACTCTCTACAGCATGGTGGAAAGTACCAATTTTGAAACCGAACTCTTTTGCTACATCAAGCATACTACCCATATCATCCGCACGGTAACAATGGTTATGCACCAAAATATCACCTTCAATGATTGACTTTAACGTATCCATTTTCAAGTCACGCGCTGGAGCAGGAACATTTTTACCGGCTTTCGTATCAGCCTCATATTGATCCCATTCTGCTTTATAATGCGTTGCATCAGCAAAAGCTTGGCGGAAACCAGCAATGTTACCCATGCGTGTGTACGGACGTTTACTCACAGGATTATTACCGCGCCCATACACCCGTTTAGGGTTTTCGCCACATGCAAACTTAACCCCGTGCGGTGCGCCAGGGAATTTCATATCCTGATGCATGCGACCATAGACATTCTTCAAAGTAACCGTCCGGCCCCCTATCAAATTTGCTGATCCCGGGAGAATTTGTAGGGCTGTAATACCGCCTGCTGCTGCTGCTGCAAAGCCTGCATCCTGCGGCCAGATACCATGTTCGGCCCACACATCGGCTGTAACCGGCTCCCCAATTTCATTGCCATCAGAGTGAGACCCAGTACTTGGACTTGGATAGACACCAAGATGAGAATGCACATCGATAATACCTGGCGTCAACCAGCGATCCTTACCATCTATGGTAACATCATAAGCCACTGCTGGCCCTTTGCCAGACCCCACATAAAAGATCTTACCATTGCGCAAGCCAACATTCACATTCAGTTGCTCGCCGCCTTTTCCATCATAGACATTCACATTTGTTATGAATGTGGTTTTGCTTGCCATTGGCTTATAGGTGGATTTCCACGCTCCTTTATCACCAGCTTGCACTGCGGTAACCTGCCCTGCGCCTAGCGCTAGAGCAACAGCCATCACAGGCTTTAATGCGAAACGGCCCATCCGTTTGCCGAATGTTAACTGTTTTTTCATTGATAGTCCCCTCTGAGAATATGGTGAGAGCAGAGCCTTACATGTCCACTCTTCACAGTCATGTACAGACTGACAAAATAAGTCATTTCGTCAAGAAAAAAAGGGCCATAAACAGCCCTTTTTAATAAAATTAATGTTATATAATAACACTTTAATGGACGCCGTGCATCCATTTCTTCATCATAGGTGTTAGGATAAAGAGGATAATACCAATACCAATCGCAACCATGCCAATCGAATTAAAGAGGTCAATAGTTGCTCCCACATCAAGCTGAGCGGAGTTTGCACCGTGACTACTTGTTCCTGTTAAACTTGAAAGGAATCCGGCGACAAAATTCGCAAAGGCCGTGAAGAGGAACCACATTCCCATCATCATTCCCACAAGACGGGCCACAGAAAGCTTAGTGATCATCGAGAGGCCTACAGGGCTAAGACATAGCTCTGCCATCGTCATAAACAGATAAATCACAAAGAGCCAGAAGAAGCTTTTGCCAGGACCATCGGTAAGACCGAGGCCATAAGAGAAGAGGATATATCCAATGCCCACTAAACACATAGCAATACCGAATTTAGCTGGTGTAGAAGGTTCAAGCCCCTTCTGTGACAACTTCAACCAGAACCAAGCGAACAGCGGCGCAAGAATAACAATAAACAGAGGGTTCATGGTTTGAACCTGTGCAGCAGTCACCTCTAAAAGGCCAAGATCTCTATTAAACTGCTGATCAGCCAGCAAAGTCAAACTTGACCCTTGCTGCTCAAAAAGTGCCCAAAAAACGGTCTGGAAGACGATTAAAATTGTGGCAACTATCAACCGCTCACGCTCAATTTGCGTACACTTTGTAAACCCATAGACCATGACGACCATGACCATAAGCACACCGGATGCACCAAGAAGGGAACCAACCATTTTTTGATTTTGCACAAGCCACCACATCACAAGAACAGCAACGACGCCCCCAAGATAGATAATCACTTCTGTACTCAAACCTGCAAAAACAGGCTTCTTTAATGCCTCTGGATCTGGCGGATCAGCGCGGCCTTCAAGAAGATGTTGATATTTCCAGAAAACGAGGAGCCCAAGAAGCATCCCAATACCGGCCAAACCAAAGCCGTAACCCCATCCATATATTTCTCCAATACCAGCAACGAAGAAAGTTGCAAGCAAAGACCCTAAGTTAATGCCCATATAAAAAATAGAGAAACCACCATCGCGACGTGGGTCATTCGGTCCGTATAGGGCCCCGACAATTGTTGAGATATTCGCTTTCAAGAAGCCGACACCAGTAATAATTAAAGCAAGAGAAAGGAAGAAGATAGAAACATGCATTTCCGATCGTTCCACCATATCGCCGTTCAACACAGCTTGCGGCCCCTCAAAGGCAAGTGAAAGATGTCCGAGCACCAGCAACAGTGCTCCATATGTTACGGCCTTCCTACTGCCGAGATATTTATCAGCTAGATACCCCCCCAGCACCGGCAGCATATACACCAGACCTGTATAGGCACCATAAATTAAGCTAGCTTCCCCAGCTGAAAAAAGAAAATGCTTTGTTAGGAACAGGATGAGAAGTGCACGCATCCCATAGTATGAAAATCGTTCCCACATCTCTGTTAAAAAGCAGACAGTCAGTCCAATTGGATGCCCAAGAAACTCCCGTTCCTGAGATCCAGTTTTGTCGATGGCTTGTTCAGTCATGACGATCCTTTATGTTAATTTCTGCAATATGTGCGGCTAAAACCGCGGCGCCCCCCGCGCCTCTCTCGAATCCTAAGTCATCTTAGTGATTCTGAAAGTGGTCAGAATGCACATTCCTAGTCTATAGGACAAGTAAAAATCTTTGACAGGCTTCTATCCAAGGCGTTCGACATTGTGTTTGGCCGGTATTAGGAGGACAGCTCGTGTCCCCTTGTTTTGCTGACTAAAAAACTGGATATCCCCGTCAATTTTTTCAGCAAGCTCAAGACAAACTTGCAGGCCTACCCCCGTGCCTTTATATTTTTCTTGGTCTGCCACACTGCGAAGTTTAAACGTGGCATTTAAGAACGACTTCAATTCATTTTCCGACATGCCACACCCAGTATCCCAGACTTCAAGAGCAATAGCATTCTTGCGTTTTCTGCATGTAACAAGTATTTTTCCATCCTGTGTATATTTTGTGGCATTACTAATAAAGTTTCCAATAATCCGCATCAGAACCACTCGATCTGTCTTCAAAACGACATCAGCCCCTTTAAAAGATAACTGATTATTATTTTCCCTTACAATTTGCTTGTAAATCAAATTCAAGGCATCAAATGTACTTCGGGCATCAAATTCTTCGGGTTGAACTTCCAAGGCGATCGACCGTCTATCCCCCGCATTCATAGCATTCCGAAGAATATCCATTAGGATTAGCGAGCTGTCTTTCATCGCTTGCCCGATCACTTTTACTTTCTCTAAGTTTTTGTCTCGTATAAGAATGTCTGAATAATTTCTTATGGCCGCAAGCATTTGCTGACTATCATGACCAACCGATAGGATTAGCTTCCCAGTCTCAATCGCTGATTGATTTGCAAGCTCACGCTCTGTCAACAATTTTTGTTCGCGGCGAATTAATTCTAAACTTTGCACACTTAATTTCTCGCGTTCATTATAAAGAGTTTTAATACGGATAGCCAAAGCAAGCGAAACAAGTACGGCTTCTATTAATACCGCATACCCAAATTCTATTGCAGGGGACACACCTGCATCAGGTAAAATGCTATTGGCGCGCAGGCCAATGATCATGATATTGCCAACCAAAACCACCCAAGCTGTCAAAATTAGATAACTCGCAATTTTATTCAATGTTGTTTTCTGCCGTTTCCAAAATGAAAAATAAACCGCAGCCCCAAGCACCACAAAAAAGCTCGGATAGGCAAAAATATAAGCATAATAATTCAGCACGACAGGAGCAATGAAATCACCAAACATGGTCAATATTTTAGCAACACACCAAAGCCCCATGGCCCAGACGAAAAATCTCAACACTCTATCCAAAAGAAGAGCTTTCTTTCTCGTCTCAAAATAGTAGCGGTTAAACTGCACAATCATCATGGTTGCCAAGACTGAGAGCAATCCCGCACCTAAATGGTCAAAAGGCCCGTCGCCCCATAAATTTGCTGTCGTCCAACCAATGTGATGAAGAAGGTAGCCAAGGGAGGCAAGTTCTATTAAGACGTAGAAAGAAAAAACCTGCATGCGAGTGAAAACAAACATTAAGGCATTGAAGGCGATCAAAGAGATAATGGCCGCTATGATCGCACTCAGTATCGCCTTCTCTTTACCCTGACGATATGCAAATTCGTTTTCGTATTGAATTTCCACAGGAAAGGACATGGCATTGTGGGCCTTGACCTTGAAATAGAAATCAACCTTCTCACCGGCACCAAGACTAAAAGGCGTGGCTATCGTGCCGTATTTTTTAAGGATTGCAACTGTTGCCCCCTTCGTATTGGTATCAAACAGAATGCTTTTTTCTGGGTTAGTTGTTTTATAAATCACAAGTTCAGCAAGACGAACGTTGTGAGTTAAAAGCA
Organism: Temperatibacter marinus; assembly: GCF_031598375.1. Lineage (NCBI taxonomy): Bacteria > Pseudomonadati > Pseudomonadota > Alphaproteobacteria > Kordiimonadales > Temperatibacteraceae > Temperatibacter > Temperatibacter marinus. The sequence goes on along the minus strand of NZ_CP123872.1, from coordinate 1,702,977 downwards.
TATAATCTTCAGCACGGGCTTCACAGTTTTCAAGGGATAAATGGAACCAAAAAACATCATTGGTCGTGCCAAAATGAATGGCATCGCGATCCATAGGCCTTAAAGCAACTGTGCCAGACAAAACATCCTCAAAGGAGGGGGCAGCCCTTTTTGATCGTGAATAAGTGATAAACTCATTGAGTGGCTTCACAGAGTTTTTATAACAATATAAATCAGGGTCTCTGACACCTTCTGCAAACGCGGAAGAATAAGTTCCTCCCAAAGAGTAAATCATCCATACGCATAATACAACAAACCTAGCCACACACTCACCTCTCGAGCATTATCATTCCCATTTCAGATTAAAGACCTAGTCCACTCTTTAACCTATGACAAGAAAATCAAAGCTTATCGGTGTATTTTTCATTTCAAAATAGGAATTTCAATCCGTTAAAAGGCATAGCCTACTGATAATACGACAGATCTTCCCTGAGCGAGGGTTTCTAGCCCCGTTGCAGACACGGCAGAAATGACTTTGCTATCAAAGATGTTATGAGCAGTAAGATGCAGATGAACTGCGTCGTTCACTTCATAGGTTGCCCCAAGATTGAAGGTTAAAACGTCAGCAAGACTGCGTGCATTCATGTCATCATCAAACATCGCGCCGGAATACCGGCCTTCTGCACTAATAATGCCTTTACTAAAATCATATTCCGTTGAGAGTGTCACAGAATGTTTGGGCGTCTGAATGGATCGCTTGCCAACCAAATCAGGGTTGTTATCAAAGGCTGTAATTTCATTATCAGCAAAGAGATAATCCAGCGCAAAACGCCAACTACCCTGCGTTGCACTTACATTCATTTCGATGCCTTTAGTGACCATTTCATCAATATTCGAGCGTTGTCTTAGCACACCTCCCGAAGGGACAAATCCCCCTAAAGGATAAAATCCAGGTCCAAAACCTATGGTTATGTTGCCAACCCCATCCTTCAATAAAGCCGTATAAAAATTCAAGCCAAATGACACATTTCCAGTGTAACGCAAACCTGCTTCCAGGGTATATAGTTTTTCAGGTTTTAGGGCTCCATTGGCCTCTGTAATATCATTACCTACCCGAAATGGTCTATAATACTCATTTAGCGTAGGTAAGCGCCATGACTTATTGGCACCGAAGGTTACTTGCCAATTTCTTCCATAAGTAGCTGAGATACCGCCGCTAAAGATTGTATCACTGATCTGATCATAATTTTCATCTCTCACAGAACTATTATCGGATACATTAAATTCATACCGGCCACCGTTGAACACTTTATAGCTATCCATACGGCCCGTCACCATTATCATGTATTTTTCTTCTTCAAAATGCAGTCGTGAATAGCCCCCCAACAAGAGTTGGTCTCCGCCTGCACGACGCTCGCGTGTAAAGCCGGCACCCAAATTTCTAAAATTTTCATTGGTTTCACCACTGAGGCGCTGATAATCGGCGCCGAATTCAAGAGGCCCAGACACATAACGAAAGAAGCCACCAAGTCCCCACGCAGGCATATCATATTGATCGAGAGCAATGCGCTCGATCGAGCGGCTTTCATCTCTTACAGATCCAAAACTGTTCACCAAGTCACGCTTTTTATACCACTGGATATATTCAAGCGTATCTCCTCCAAATTCAAATGCGCCCCTCATAGATAAATCATGAGCCTGTGTGCTATTGGTCGAAGTTGATATGCCATTCACTCTCTCTTCCTCGAAATAGCGATATGTAAGCCCCACCTCGCCCATTTCTAGCTTTTGCCCTAGGCTGAGCGAGACATGCTTATTTTCAAATGCTGTCTTGATATCCACTCCCCCTCTTTGACTTTCATCGAGCAAATATCTGCCGTCGCCTTTATGCCAACCAGCCGATAGCTGTAGACGATCTCCTTTGCCATAAGCGAGGGAGAGCGCCTGCCTGCCTTGTGAACCGAAGGAAGCAGAGAGGTGTCCGCCATCAAGAGACCTGCTATTCAACCTTACTTGGCCTGAGAGACCAGAAGAAGCAAATTGCCCGACACTTCCTCCTTTTACGACGGCAACAGAGGCTATTTGAGCCGGATTATAAGCTGACCAATATAACCATCCCCCGAATGGGTCATTAAGCGGCATACCGTCAAGGGTCACAAGAACTCGACCCGCAGCATTAGCCCCAATACCCCTAAGGGATAGCCCTTGCGTAGTGGGATGAGCTGTAAAACTATCTGCACGGCGGAAAAGCTTCAATCCTGCTATCTGGGAAAGATGTTGGTCAAGCGCCGCTCCCTTCATCTGATCCACACGCACATCCACACGAGTAGCAACCGTCTTTAGGTCAAAAACGCGGCCGATAACCTGAATCTCCTTAAGATCCGAAACTTCTGCATCTGTTTGAGACTGGACGGGGGCATTAACGCTTAAGAGACTGACGGTACTGAGTAACATCAGCACCGTTGATTTTTGAGGCTTTGTTGTCAAAGTTTTGTCGAATATACGTGAGAAGATCTGCAATTTCTTTATCCTTTAAGTGCTGGAAACCAGCCATTAAATTCATACTCTCCCCGGGAGCATATTTCGACTCAGAGCCAAAGAAAAGCATGTCTATTAATATATTTTTTTCCCCATTCACGATGGGAGAGTTTATCAATTCAGGTTGCATCATGGGAACACCGCCTCCGTCTTCCATATGGCAGACGGAACAATGCTCTCTATATGTTTTTTTACCATCTGCCACTGCCGGTAAAGCAGCGACAATACCTGTTATTATGAGGATGCAAATTTTATTCATGACTTACTTTCCATATGCGACCACCACTCATCAAACTGGTAACATATAAACTGCCGTCTATGCCTTCAGCAAGCCCCATGGGACGATGCTTAGCATTTCGACTAGAGGATACTTGGTTTACTGCTTCACCTGTTCCAGATGGGTTAGCAAATCCATCTGCAAAAGTAATCCACTGGCCTTGTACATCCCCCTTTGCAGAAAGCGGCACAAAAACAATCCGGTACCCCCGCTGCGCCGACCCTCTATTCCAGGATCCATGAAAAGCGATCAGAGCACCAGTAGGAAGGCCCGATTTCTCAGAAGGGAATAAAATATCATTAGGCGCCCAATGCCCAGGAAACCCGACAATAGGCTTTTTAGCATCAGTCACAACTTCTTTCCCTGTTCCGCCGTATTCAGGGTTTTTGATGCGCGCCCCCTTCCGGTGATCATAATAGCTATAAGGCCAGCCTAGATTATCGCCTTTCTTCACTCTATGGAATTCTTCAGAGGGTAATTCAGCGCTTTCCTCACGAGAATAAAGATCTGGAAAAAAGCTAAAAAGCTGATCACGCCCATGATTAACCAAGTATAAATCATCGGCCTTCATGTTCCATTCCAACGCGACCGCATTGCGGTGACCCGTAGAATAAAGCATACCGTCCTGTTGTGTCTGATTCAATTTATCAGCATCAAATTTCCAAACGCCCCCGTAGCTTTCTAGAATTTTACAAGGCATTTGCCCCGGAGACCCCTTCGTGCGACTTTTTTCCATACAGTTATTAGAAGGCACGCCGAAATTAATATAAAGACCACCTTTACCATCAAGGGTCAGGGATTTTGCATCATGTTGTCTGTTGAGTGAGAAGCCATCGACGATCACCTCGCCTTTATCTTTCACTTCTCCGTCTACTAAAGTGTAGCGAATAACCCGTTGATCAGCACCGTAATAAAGCTTGTCTCCGTCCAGAGCCAACCCTGTTCCATAGAGGCCCTCAGCAAAATATATTTTTTTGTCTGCCTTACCGTCTCCATCTGTATCTTTAAGGGCGATCATGCCTTTTCCTTCTTGCGGACGAGCAAGCGAGGCATAGATCCATCCACTTTCATGGGCAACAATATGCCGAACCCGGCCCACTTCATCAGCAAAAACTTGAGCAGTAAACCCCTTGGCCAGACGCATTCCTGCCTCTGGTACGGCCTTAGAGAGGTCTACGCCCTTCATGGCATAATCATGAGCGCTCAAACTTGTAGCGGCAGTGACAATAGCAGCAACAGCAAAAAGTTTTTTCATTGTTCTCTTCCCCTAATGACTAAAAGTTCCTATGTAATATGCGACTTATCATTCAACTGGCAAGAGATAGTTATGTCTTTCAACAAAGCAAATCCTGAAACTATAGAATTATTACTCAACCGTCGTTCTGTAAAAACGAAAGACATGACAGGCCCTGGCCCTTCAATAGATGAGCTTGAGATCATCCTTACAGCAGCTGCCCGTGTCCCCGATCACGGCAAGTTAGCGCCGTGGCGCTATATTGCCCTTTTGGAAGATGATCGCAAGAAATTGGGGGATATCATTGCACATGCTCTTGAAGTTGAAAAAGATGTCAGCGATTCTGTCAGGGAAAAAATGCGCGACTATGGCATGCAAGCCCCCATTTGCATCGTGGCAATCCATAGCTTATCCGACAAACGTCCGATTCCAGCCTGGGAGCAAGAACTCTCTACGGGTGCCTCAATAATGAATTTATTAGTTGCCACCCATGCTCTAGGCTATGTGGGTCAATGGTTAACAGGGTGGGCTGCTTTTAGCCCAACTGTGGCTTCAGGTTTAGGATTAAACGAGCAGGAGAAAGTAGCTGGATTTATCTTCCTTGGCAGCCAAGACCGGCAGCCAACAGAACGGCCCCGCCCCCTCCTTGATGAGATCGTCTCTTGGAAGATTTAGGAAAATACTATTCGCCTGACCCTCGCTATCTAACCTTAGGTGAGGGGTTTGGAGATTCAGTGCATGCTGCAACTTTCCCAAAGCATATTCTGAGATGGCGCAATGACAAGGCCGCGAAAACCATTGGCCTTGACCACCTTAGCAATGAAAAATGGATAAACTATTTCGGCAAATTCCATCCTCTTCCCAATAACCTTGAGCAGCCGCAGGCGCTCAGGTATCACGGCCACCAATTTCGTCATTACAATCCCGATCTTGGCGATGGGAGAGGATTTCTCTTTGCACAAATGCGTGATGAGAATGATCGCCTTCTAGATCTTGGCACAAAAGGAAGCGGTGTGACACCCTATAGCCGAGACGGTGATGGGCGTTTGACGTTAAAAGGCGGCGTCAGAGAAATTTTAGCTACAGAAATGCTTGAAGCTCTTGGTGTGAACACCAGCAAAAGTTTTAGCCTGATCGAGACAGGTGAAAGCCTCACTCGGGGAGACGAGCCCTCGCCAACCCGGTCAAGTGTCCTTGTTAGGCTGTCTCATTCACATCTTCGCATTGGAACCTTTCAACGGCTGGCCTATCTCAGCCAGCACACCCTGCTTGAAAAACTAATAGACTATAGTCTCGAGACTTACTTTGGTATTCAGCCTTCTCAAGATTCGGCACAGAATGCTTGCCTTCTTCTTGAAGCTGTTAGCAAAGCGACCGCTCAGTTAACGGCCTCGATTTTAGCCGCTGGCTTTGTCCACGGCGTTTTGAATACCGATAATATCAATATAACTGGTGAGAATTTTGACTATGGGCCATGGCGGTTCCTCCCTACACTTGACCCTGGCTTTACAGCAGCATATTTCGATCGCACGGGTCTCTATGCCTACGGCCGCCAGCCCCAAGCCATTCATTGGGACCTCTATCAACTGGGCGGTGCCTTTTCAGACATTGCTCCTCATGAAGATATAAAAGGTATCCTTGACGACTGGCAAACTCATTTGACACCCTTTATGCGACAAGCCTATCTCAAACGCTTAGGTCTGCAGGCCAAGAATGATAAAGAAGATGATGAGTTTTTGAATGAGTTCTTAGGGTGGATGGTCGCTTCTGAAGCCCCTTTTGATCAAGTCTTTTTTGATTGGCATGGCGGTGGAATTAGCGAGCAGCGAGCTTCAGATAGCCCTCTTTGTGCCCTATACTCAGAAGACGCCTTCTCTTCAATTAAGCAAGGATTAAACAATTATAGCCCCCATAAAAAAACGGCTCTAGACACGCCTTACTTTTCTCAAAAAGATGCCTGCTCTATGCTCATTGATGAAGTGGAATCGCTCTGGTCACACATTGATGAAAGAGATGATTGGGGTCCCTTCGAAAAGAAAATCAAGGCTATTCGATCCATGGGAGAGGCTCTCAAGTAAGTTTCAAGATTTGAAACTCTATGGAAATATTTTCTTGTCTATAAAAACATATGAAGAAACATTATATCTATCCTCAATTATTTAACACGGACATGAGGACAGCTCTAATGACACAAAAATCAAAATCCACTTTCTCAGCAAATACCACACCCATTGCCCAATTTCTTATTGGAAAACCAGCCAACACTACCCTTGCTCTATCTGCTGAAACAATGACACGCTTTATTGCAGGATTATTTCTAGTTCCCCACGGCGCACAAAAATTGTTTGGTTGGTTTGGCGGTGCCGGCTTGGAAGCCACAGGCCTATTTTTCGAAAATCAACTTGGTTTTTCAGAAGGTCTGACGATTGCCTTCAGTGTAGGTTTTATCGAATTTTTTGCGGGCATTGCTCTTGCCGTAGGGCTGTTCACACGCGTATCAGCATTAGGGGCAACAATTCTCTTACTTGTGGCATCGACCATACATTTAGATGCGGGTTTTTTCTGGACAAATGGTGGGTTTGAATATCCGATACTATGGGCTGCTGTGACCACCAGTTTTATCCTAAGAGGTGGCAATGACCAATCCATAGATACGTTGCTGCGTAGAAAGTTTACATAGAGAGCTCGGTGACCTCTTTGTTCAGCTTTACGAGACAAGTCTGCCATCTAACAAGTTTGTGATTTTTACAATGTGACAGGAATGGTGTATCGAGTGCTCAATTAATCGAGATATGGAGTTTAAAATGAAAAAAATACTATCGATTGTTTTGTTGATGGCCTTCTCAATGACAGCCTTGGCTAACGCTGCTGATGCACCGGATATGGTTGGACCAGAAGTTGGAAAAGAAATATCAGCCCTTATTAGCCTTAAAGATCAAACGGGTACTGAACAGTCTCTTAAATCCTTGCAAGGCAGCAAAGGAACTGTCCTTGTATTTTTCCGATCCGCTGACTGGTGCCCCTACTGCCAGATGCAACTGATCGATTTACAGTTACATGCAAATAAGCAAATTCAAGACAAAGGCTACTCACTGGCTGCGGTTAGTTACGACAGTGTGAAGACTTTAGATATGTTCACGAAAAAATGGTCCATTAACTTCCCACTACTTTCAGATACAGGCTCTAAAGTTATTGACGCATTAAAGCTTAAAAACCCTGAGTATAAAGGCAAAAGCCGTTTCTACGGTGTCCCTTACCCCATGGTTCTCGTGATTGATACTAACGGGATTGTAAAGGCGAAACTTTTTGAAAAAAGCTATCGCAAAAGACCCGCTGTCGAAGAAATTCTAAGCGCACTTTAAAATAAGAATCCAAACAAGAAAAGGCTCCCTCAGGAGCCTTTTTTATATTCTGCATAAAATTGGATGATTAGAGATCCGCTTTCAGTTGGGCATTGAAAGCTTTGACCGCAGCCTCCGGCCCTTCTGGATAGGACCAAACACCACTAGAAACGGCCACGAAATGCGCGCCGGCTTTCGCAAGTTGTTGACAATTATCGACTGTTATTCCGCCAATTGCCACGCTTGGAATTTCCGTAGCTTCATCCCACCCCGTTAAAATATCAAGTTCTGGACGGTAGTCACTGGCTTTTGTAGGACTATCAAAAAATGTGCCGAAGGCAACATAGTCTGCACCCTTATCACCTGCTTCAAAAGCAAGATGTCGACTATCATGGCATGTCACACCAATACTCTTGTCGTACCCCAATAACGTGCGAGCCTCTTCTACGCTTCCGTCTGATTGACCTAAATGAACACCGTCAGCATCCACTTGTTTTGCGAGCTCAGCAGAATCATTCAGAATGAAAGCAACATCATGACTGATACACACGGGACGAATTGCATTTGCCACTTGAATAAGATGATCCTCAGAAGCCTCTTTAAGCCGAAGTTGAAAACAAGCGACATCCCCCGAAGAGAATACACTATCTAAAGTAACGGCAAAGTCTTCAGCTGACTCTATTTGCGGCGGCGATAATAAATATAGTTGGCATGGGTCTATCTCTGACATCTTCATCTTCCAAATAAATTGATCATTCTCTTTTTATAACGAGCTAAAATGAAAAAGACCATCCTTCTCTTAAACTGTTTTAAATTTCTTGCCGTCTAAATTTGTAAAGGGTACTTGACATAAAAAGAAAGACACTCTATGTAAAGGATGCTTGACATGTAAAGTGCGCTTTACATGCTATATTCAAGTGACCGAGCAAAAAACGCCCGACAATCGACAGAAAGGAAAATAAAATGCATAAACTTCCACCGATTTCTAAAAAACATATGATCCGGTTTTTTATCTATATGGCCGCTTACGTCATCTCCATACTGATCATGGCCTCCTTAAAAAAGGATCTGCACAACGATCCTATCTTTGTAGGGCTTGTCGCCCTGCCCGCCATCTTCACATTTTTGGCACTCTATGAAAGTTATAAAGGCGTGATGGCAATGGATGAAATGCTGCGTCGTATCCATTTGGAAGGGGTTTTCATCAGTGCATGCTTCACAGCTGGACTGACTTTCACTTGGAGTTTATTTACTAATATAGGCTTGCCAGAATTTCCATCAATCATGGTACTCCCCCTCTTATTAGCCGGTTACGGCATTGGTTCAGGGCTGCGTTCACGCGCTTATAACTAGAGGCGAAAATTATGGAAAATATCATTAAGGATCTGAGAACCGAATTGAAGTGGACACAAAGCGATCTAGGCATCAAGCTAGGTGTGTCAAGACAAACGATTAACGCCCTAGAAAAAGGGAAATACGACCCCAGTTTGCCTTTAGCCTTTAAACTGGCTCGTGCCTTTGGTAAACCGATTGAAGAAATATTCAACGATCGAGACTAACCATCAAAAGAGAGAGGCCTTATGAAAATAGCCGCAGCTCAATTTGGATCAGTGCGAGGGGATGTAGAAAAGACCATCCTCTCGCACACAAGGGTCGCACAGAAAGCTGCTGACCATGGGGCCTCTTATATACTCTACCCTGAACTCTCCCTCACAGGCTATGAACTTGACCTTGCAAGCGAAATGGCTTTCGCTCCTAAAGACTCGCGTTTACAGCCGCTTTATAAGATTGCCCAGGAATGCCAACTAACAATCAGCCTCGGCTTGCCCCTCCGGCACAGTGATGGCCTTTTCCTAGCAAATTTGATAATCCTCCCCAACAATGACTTTCTAATCTATAAAAAAATCCACCTTCATGGCGCCGAGAAAGATGTCTTTGATTTTGGAGAGCATCATGTCGTCACGCCGCATAACGGAGAAAAGATCGGCCATGCAATCTGCGCAGACATTACCCATCCTGAGCATATTGCTTGCTGTGCTGTAGAGAAGAGCACAATTTATGCCGCCAGTGTATTTCTTAGCCCAAAAGTCATAGATATAGAGAGCGAGATGCTGAGCGCATATTCTCATGACTATACTCAGTTGGTAATCATGGCAAATTCGGCGGCCGATGCATCCACCGCTGTGACTGCTGGACAAAGTGGTGCATGGTATCAAGGCAAGTGTTTAGCGCAATTTAAGGGCGTTGAAAAAGGATTAGTCTTAGCAGAGAAAGTGAATGACATGTGGAAAGCTTCACTTCTTAAACTCGAGGACTAACACCAGACAGCACACGAACCCCCTGACGTTTTGGTGGGGGGGTTAAACGGCTATAGACGCGCTTCTCCGCTTCGATGAATAATAAACCACCTAACATTTCAAAACTTCCTCTCAAAGCCAACTCGCTCACCTTCATCATTTTTTCAATGCCTGGTAACATAAAAGGCGGCATCATTAAAGCTGAACTCACGTGGACTGGATATAAGAGTTGGTCTTCAAGCTGCTTTTGCATTTGCCTGCTACTATACGGTGTTCCTTGACCAAATGGAGTATGCTCGAGCGCAGACCACGCTCGTCGACGATTGGGAACCAACACTAAAAGGCGACCACCTGGTTTTAGAACGCGCCAACATTCTCGCAAGAAAGCCGCAGGTTGGTGAGCATATTCGATTGCATGCATCAAAAATATTCTATCAATAGACCCGTCCTCAAAAGGAAGGTGATACTCATCGATCAGAATAGACCGTCCATGCTTCTCATCAGGCCAAACAGCGGCGCCCTGCCCGCCTGGCATGAGAGCAAAAAGGTCTGCACCGCTCGCAAGTAAATTATCCATTACAGGGAGAGGATATCCTATTCCCATCACATCCAAAGAAGAGATAGACGACCAATGGGTGCTAATCTTCTGACTAAGGCAAGCAGCGACACCGCGCCCAATAGGTCGATTGTAAAAAAGCTTAAGGGAGGATACATCAGGTCTCATAGGAATTTCCTAGTGCCTGATACCATCTATGAAGAGGGGCAAATAAATTCTTTTCTGCCTTACTCCCAACGACCATACCCACATGCCCCGCTTTGGGATTATGGAGAATGGCTTCCGGAATGGCCTGAGCAAGAGAGAGGGCTGATTCGGGAGGCACAAGTCGATCTCTCTCGGGACAGACGGCAAAGACAGGGCATTTTATGGTGTGAGGTGCGATGACCTGGCCGTCAATCTGCCAAGTCCCTTTGCCGGTGAAATTATGTTTATACCACTGAACCATGGCCTGCTCGGCAACCGGCATGGTAAGTGGGGCACCACTATTTGCCCAAATCTCCATTGCGACAAAGAACTCAGCCTCAAAACTGCCGGGAGTTGTCTCTGCAAAATCACGAAATTTCTTATCACTCAGTGTTGGATCAAGGCTGGCAAAATATGTTTGCAGAATTGTAAAATCAAGGAAATCTGTCTGAGGCATCTTTTGGATAACAGCGGATAACTTTTGGGCTTGTAGAAATGCGGGATGATCTTGCTCTGCATGGAAATCCCAAGGCGCAGCTAACAAAGAAAGCGACTTAATTTTTTCTGCTTTCAGAACAGTAAGTCCCGTTGCTAGAGTGCCTCCCATGCAATAGCCGAGGATATGACAGCCTTCCTTAAATTCTTCAACAAGTGGCACAAGCAATTCAGTGATATAATCATCTACACAAAATGACTTCTCAAGATCAGAAGGACATCCCCAATCTACCAATAAGATTCTATGCTCCCTTGATGTTAAATATTCCACAAGGCTTCGCCCTGGCATTAAATCTAATATATACGCAGGATTAATCAGCGAAGGGACTAGAACGATTGGGTCCCCCTGTCCGCCATAATCATAGACTTGCATCGCTCCTTTTTGAAAGAAAAGTGTCCGCTCTGCCTTTTGTCTTTCATATGAATAGGATTGATAAGCCTCAACCCCCTTTAGAAAAGCTTCTGTGCGCTCTCGACTTTGCAGAGCAGTCGACAGTTGAAATGCCACCATATCCTTAGGGTCAAGGGTCGACTTTAGCTCATCAAAAAGAGCTGTCAATTTTGGATGTACAGGTAAACTTCCTATCATCAAATGCATGGCTGCCAACGGGGCTGATGACCAGAGAGCCATTGTATTGGCCATGTGGAGGGAGAGAGGCGAAAGAGGGTTAAGCGAGTCACTAGTCACCCTTCTTCTCCATGAGATTTGTCATTGCGATCCCTTTTTCCATCAAAATGGCTTGAACTGACTCTGGATTTTCATGCGCCCATAGAGATAGATTTAAGCGCCAAAGCTCAAGAAACATTTCAGCCTTCTTCTGTGTATCGTTGGTTTTCTGGTCTTTTTCAGCCATCAGGCTTTCTCCTCATGTCCCTAGTGTAATGATTTTATTTGTCCGTGCAAAAAGAAACGTCTATCCAGATCAACGCAACTGCACAAAAAATGTTGCGGCAGTGCAAAAAATCAGCGTATAGTCTCCCTATAGCTTTTGGTTTGGAGAGTAGTATGGCACGCAAGAAAACAGAGACTGATGGTCCTATCATTATTAAGAAATATGCAAACAGACGGTTGTATAATACGGACACAAGCAGTTACGTCACACTTGATCACCTTGCAGAGCTCGTCAAAGAAGACCGAGACTTTGTCGTTGTTGATGCAAAAAGTGGTGATGAAATCACACGTTCTGTTCTTGCTCAGATTATCTTTGACAAAGAAAGCAAAGACAGTGGATCAGAAAATATGCTGCCTGTTAGTTTTCTTAAACAATTGATCAGTCTTTACGGCGAAGGCATGCAGCAATTTGTTCCGAACTATCTTCAAGCTAGCCTAGAAACTTTCATGGCCAACCAGCAAAAAATTCAAGAACAATTTTCACAGCCAGAGCCTATGAAAATGTTTGAAGAAATGACCAAACAAAATATGGCGATGATGCAAGAGGGCATGAAATTCTTTGCGGGTAACATGAATAAACAGCCCCAGAAAGCGGCGGCACCAGAAGAAGAAAGCAAGCCTCAAGAAAAAGCTGAGCATGACCCACAGTCAGAGCAAATCTCTGCCCTACAAAGTCAATTAGCAGCTCTTCAGGACCAAATTTCTAAACTTGGTCAATAATCCCAAAAATTATTCAGTCACTGTGATGGTGATGACTTTTGAAAAGACAGGCTTCTTATGAGGGATGTGATTCAGATCGCCTAATAAGAGTTGAAGAGTGTGCTTGCCTGGCTTTAAATAAAGTACAGTTTCAGTCTGTCCGCCGCCGAAGTGAATATGGTTTTCATCAGCCGGGATACTATACAGCATTTCTGGCAAAGGAGCATTAACAATCAAATGATGGTGACCCGTCCCTGGTTTATCTGTGCCGGCCGGGGCGACTCCCATGCCTTTTAGCCCAAAAAGAATTTTCACAGGTCCCTTTACCACAGCCCCATCTTTTGGCTCGATAAAATAGACTTTAGCATCGTCGGCTTGAGCAACAAATGAGCCCAGCATAAGACATAAAATCGATAGAAATTTTGGCATAATGCTCCCCTTTTCAAAATTATACTGATTTCATTCTAATATAGATCAATCTTCATACAAGCAAACTTCAGATTTGCTATTATGATTTTGCAACCCTGCCATTCGTATTTTGCAGTGCACAATTTTTTTAGAGAAACAGTTGAAATTGATCTTACGATTGAATAGGGTGATGGCAGTTTCATTACTAAGTAATGATTTGGTCCCAACATAGCTCGCTTTTGCGAGTGCGTATAGGAGTTCGGTTTACCATGACACAATGGGTATACTGCTTCGGTGATGGTACGGCAGACGGTCGTGCTGACATGAAAAACTTGCTTGGTGGCAAAGGCGCCAATCTAGCAGAAATGTCTTCTTTAGGTCTTCCTGTTCCCCCAGGATTTACAATTCCCACGGAAATGTGCACATGGTATTATGACCATGGCCAATCCTATCCCGAAGACTTAGACGGCCAAGTGCGTCTCGCGATTGAAAAAATCGAAGCAAGCGTGGGCGCTAAGTTTGGGGATGCGGTAAACCCACTTTTGGTATCTGTAAGGTCTGGTGCTCGTGTTTCGATGCCCGGTATGATGGATACAGTTCTCAACCTAGGACTGAATGACATGACGGTTAAAGGCCTTGCAACCGCCAGCGGTAATGAAAGATTCGCATGGGATAGCTACCGACGCTTCATTCAAATGTATAGCGATGTTGTACTCGGTGTTGATCACTATCATTTCGAAGACCTTATTGAGATCCACAAAGAAGATAAGGGTGTGGACCTTGACACAGATCTTGACGAGAAAGATTGGCAAGACCTTGCTGAGGCCTTCAAAGCAAAAACTGAAGAAGAATTAGGACGCCCTTTTCCACAAGATCCATGGGAACAATTATGGGGAGCCATTACGGCTGTTTTTGGAAGTTGGAGAATTGAGCGCGCACGAATTTATCGCAAACTTCACAATATTTCAGATTCATGGGGAACCGCCGTCAACGTTCAAGCCATGGTCTTTGGTAATATGGGCGAAACATCCGCCACAGGAGTTGCTTTTACTCGTGACCCCTCAACTGGTGTGAATGAATATTACGGAGAATATTTGATCAACGCCCAAGGCGAAGACGTCGTCGCAGGCATCAGGACACCTCAATATCTTACCAAAAAGGGCCGTGAAGATGCTGGGGCTAAAGCTTTATCGATGGAAGAAAGCATGCCGGAAGTTTACGGTCAACTGACAGATGTCTTTGACAAATTAGAGACCCATTATCTCGATATGCAAGACATTGAATTTACAGTCCAGCGCGGCAAACTTTGGATGCTGCAAACACGGTCCGGCAAAAGAACAGCAAAAGCAGCTCTTAAGATTGCTGTTGAAATGCAAGAAGCAGGACTCATTGATGAGAAAACTGCGGTGATGCGTGTTGAACCTGCCGCCTTAGATCAGCTTTTACATCCAACTCTTGATCCGGATGCCCCGCGGGATATTCTCACAAAAGGCTTACCTGCCTCTCCAGGCGCTGCATGCGGCATGGCTGTGTTTACAGCTGACGAAGCAGAGGAACTTTCAAAGGCAGGGAAGGACGTCATTTTATGCCGTGTCGAAACCAGCCCCGAAGACATTCACGGCATGCACGCCGCGCGCGGAATTTTAACCCAGCGTGGCGGTATGACATCTCACGCCGCTGTTGTCGCACGGGGCATGGGGCGTCCCTGCGTCTCTGGAGCAGGACAGCTGCGTATTGATAGTAAAGCTGGCACTATGGTCTGTATGGGCCGCGAAATTAAACGTCATGATATTATTACTATCGACGGCGCTTCTGGTGAGGTCATGATTGGTGAAGTACCGACCCTTAAGCCTGAGCTTGCTGGGGACTTTGCCAAATTAATGACATGGGCAGATGCCGCTAGAACCTTGAAGGTCAGAACCAATGCTGACACGCCTCTCGATACGACCACTGCCCGTGAATTTGGAGCGGAAGGCATTGGTCTTTGCCGAACCGAACATATGTTCTTTGAAGGAGAGAGGATCACCGCCGTCCGCGAAATGATCTTAAGTGAAAATGAAGAGGGCCGTAGAACAGCCTTGGAGAAACTTCTGCCCATGCAGCGTGCTGATTTTACTGAGATCTTTAAAATCATGCATGGTTTGCCTGTGACAATTAGACTTTTAGATCCGCCGCTTCACGAATTCATGCCTCATGAGGAAAAAGATTTCGCTGCAGTTGCAGAGGCCATAGGCAAACCCATCGATGTTGTGAAGAGACGTGCAAGTGAACTGCATGAATTCAACCCAATGCTTGGTCATCGTGGCTGCCGTCTTGGCATCACCTATCCTGAAATTTATGAAATGCAGGCCAGGGCCATTTTTGAAGCTGCAATCGACGTAGATCAAGCAGGCGATGACACAGTTATCCCTGAAATTATGATTCCCCTTGTGGCCACAAAAGATGAACTTAGCCTCCTGAGAGACCGCGTAGAAGCCATTGCTGAAGATGTCTTCAAAGAGAAAGGCAATAAAGTAGAATATCTTGTTGGTACAATGATTGAGTTGCCTCGCGCAGCTCTTCAAGCAGGGAAGATTGCTGAAAGTGCAGATTTCTTCTCATTCGGCACCAATGATCTCACTCAAACAGCGATTGGAATTAGCCGTGATGATGCCGCACGATTCCTTGATGAATATGTGAAGAAGAATATCTTTGAACAAGATCCTTTTGTGTCTCTGGATCAAGACGGGGTGGGCGAACTCGTCGAGATTGGTGCAGAACGCGGCCGTATGACAAAAACGGACTTAAAACTTGGCATTTGCGGCGAGCATGGTGGTGATCCTTCCTCTGTCGAGTTTTGCCATCGCACGGGCCTAGACTATGTGTCTTGCTCTCCGTACCGTGTACCAATTGCGCGTCTGGCCGCAGCACAAGCTGCTTTAAGAGAACAATAGCATCTCTCGAGCAATCCATAAATTAGAGAAAGGGCAGACCAATAGGGTCTGCCCTTTATGCGCTTCTGCTGACCTGCATCTCTATTACGAAGATACGAAAAGGCCTTATATTGAGTGTTCTAACTGCGCGTTGGTCTATGTTCCAACTCAATTCCATATAGATCCCCACGCTGAAAAGACCGTCTATGACCTCCACGATAATAGTGACACGAATGGCTATAGGAAATTTCTTAATCGCACAGCTGTACCAATATTAGATCGATTAACACCCAACTCAATTGGCCTTGACTTTGGCTGTGGTCCCAATCCAGTTTTGGCAAAAATTTTCACGGAGCATGGCCATAGGATGGCAGTCTATGATAAGTTTTATGCCACTTCTGCTGCCCCTTTGCTTCAAAAATATGATTTTATTACCATGACCGAAGTGATTGAACATATTGCGAAGCCTATACCCGTTTTAGAGACGCTCTTCTCTTGCCTTAACGACGATGGTATTCTCGCCGTTATGACCAAGCGACTGACCAATCAAAGCGCTTTTAAAACTTGGCATTATAAAAATGATCCAACGCATATCACCTTCTATAGTGAAAAAACCTTCCAATGGATCAGCGCAATTTATGACCTCAAAATAGAAATCATTGATCAGGACGTTGTCTTTTTGTCAAAGGTCTCTAGAATATAGAGAGGCCTTGCTTTTAATTTTAATAAAGGATTTATACATGTCTCTTACTTTTTACGATTTCAAACACGCCCCTAGCCCAAGACGAATTCGGATCCTGCTCGCCCTTAAAAACATTAATCATAAGGCTATTGAAGTCGACATGATGAAAGCAGAGCAACTCACAGACGCCTACAAAGCGATCAATCCAGAGTGTACAATTCCAACGCTTAAACTTGAGGATGGTACAACCTTTACAAATGTAGCCGCCATGAATGCTTATCTTGAAGCGACTTATCCAGAACCTTCCTTAATGGGGACAACTGCGCTTGAGAAGGCTGAAATTGCTGGGTGGCAATCTAAAATTGAACAAGAACTGGGCATGGCCATTCCAAACGCCTTGAGGAATTCAAATCCAGCTTTTAAAGATCGTGCTCTGCCTGGGCCTATTAATTATCCCCAGATTCCAGAACTCGCAGAACGCGGCCTAACGATGCTCAGTAATTTCATGGATAAGTTAGATAAACACTTGGATGGAAGAGACTATATAGCCGCTAACCAACTATCTGTAGCTGATATTGCAGCTGTTTCCTTTATAGATTTCACCCGTGTGGTAGGTAATAAAATCACGGAAAAACATCCCCACCTTTTGAAGTGGCGAACCCGACTTAAAGAAATTGACGCCTTCACACTTTAAGGCAGGCGCTCACTCGTAGAAAGTTGTTCATCTATCTAATTAAGAGCAAACTGGACAGCTTCTCTACAGTGTAAAATAGTCGTATTTAGAAGGGGAAGCGTCACATCCGATGGATGAATGAGCAAGCCAATTTCAGTACAGCCTAAGATCACCCCATCACAGCCCTGTTGCTGATAAGACTTTATTATATCAATATAGGTCTCTTTTGATTGTTGAGAGACAATCCCCTGACATAATTCTTCATATATAATATCGTGCACTTTTTGACAGTCATCATCATTCGGAATGACCACATGAATTTGATGTAAATCCCGCAAGCGGCCCTTATAAAAATCTTGTTTCATTGTGTAATCTGTTGCCAAAAGAAGGGGCTTTTTAAGAGCTTTCTTCTGAATGGCGCGTGCCGTTGCATCGGCAATGTGTAAAACCGGCAGTCCAGACGCCTTTTCAACTTCCAAAGCCATTTTATGCATTGTATTGGTACAGATCACAATACACTCTGCGCCTGCTTTTTTAAGACCCACAGCTGCTTCACAGAGAGCTGTCGTCGCAGCACGCCAATCACCTTGTGCTTGATAAGCCTCAATCTCTGCAAAATCAAAACTATGTAAAAGAAGCGAGGCAGAATGTAGCCCCCCTCGTTCGCTTCGGATCATCTCATTCAAGAGCTTATAATAGACTTGAGTGCTTTCCCAGCTCATGCCCCCAATCAGTCCCAATGTCTTCATAAAAAAGCCTCCCTGACAGGCAGGAAGGCTAAGGACTTTGGAGGAAAATGTAAACTCTTATCGGCCTACTGCTTCAGTTGCATTGGGTTTCAAGCGGACTTCCTGGCCCGGTCTTAAACGTTCGCCCCCTCTAATGATAACTTGATCTCCGTCAACAAGCCCGCCAAGGATGGCAACACGAGCGCCGCTGGTAGCACCAGTTCTAACACGTAAGCGTTCTACCTTATTGTCAGAGCCAACTCGGAATACATATGTCCCATCAACTCGCAAAATGAGTGCATCACGATCCACAGCAACTACTTTTTCAGGCGCTTGAGAGGGCAAGGCGACTTCAACAGCAGCGCCTACAACCCAGTCCCCTTCTGGCACATCGACGCGAATTTCCATTGTCCGGCTGACTTCATCCCCAACAGGAATTTGAGCCCGCACCTTTGTTTCATAGATCTTATCATTCACGTTAAGGGTCACATCTTGACCGTCTTTAATAAACGGTGATAATTTTACAGGCGCTTGGGCTTTCACTTCAAGATTTGTCACGTCAACAAGACGGATAATCTGACGACCCGGTGCACTATATTCTCCGGCTTGGGCTAGTCTTTGAACCACGCGCCCTGGAAAGGGTGCTTTCACCTCAGTACGGGAGAGGGCCAATTTTGCTTGTTCATGATTAATCCGAGCTTGAGCCAAATCTTGCTTGGTCATCAAAAGATCATTCTCAACTTCTTCCAGGCGGCTTGTTGTCGTATTGTTCGTAGAAGCAAGTTCACGGTAGCGCTTCAGCTGAGATTTTAAAAATTCAATACGCGCCTCTAATCGCTTTACTTGAGCATCACTTCTACCCACCTGAAGGCGAAAATCACTAGCATCTATTTTAGCAATAACATCACCTTCTTTTACCAGAGTACCTTCGCTTGCCACCCATTCAACTCGGCCCGAAATTTGTGCCGAAATACGACTATCATTCCGACTGACAATCGTTCCTGGCATCAATACTTCTGGCGCCATCATGGCACTATCAGCAGAGTCCACCTCAACTAGAACAGCCGGGCTTTTTTGTGCGTCCTGCGCACTGGCATGAAGGGAGGCACCTGTAAAGATAGCACCAAGGACCAAGCCCTTCATCACAACATTTTTCATTAGATGTTTCATCGATTTTCTCCGATTTATAGTTATTCTGCAGGATGCACGTGCTTCGACCGATTAGTGATCATCTCTTTCAAATCACCAAAGTCAGGAATACGAAGCAAACAGGGTAAAAGAACAAGGGTAAATAATGTCGAAACACACATACCCCCAACAATGGTTGTTGCCATACCACGATAGATATCACTTCCAGCTCCTGGGAAGAGCACCAAAGGCAGCATGCCCATAATTGATGTGAGCGTACTCATGAAGATTGGACGCAGGCGCAGCGTCAAAGCTTGCTCTATAGCAGCTTCGCGGGTCATGCCTTCGTCTTCTCCTTTACGGGTCTGAGCCACAAGAAGAATAGCATTATTCACGACAAGACCAAGAAGGATAATAAAGCCAATCATCGTCAAAAGATCTAACGGAGCAAAACTTACCATATTCAAAATCTTCAGTGCCATCACACCACCAACTGTCGCCAACGGGATAGTGATAACAACCATCAAAGCATCTTTTGGAGACTTAAAGAGCGCTGCCAAAATCATGAAGAGCAGACCTAGAGCGAGGACAAAATTTTGTGTTAGAGACCCAACTGCCCGGTCTAAAGCATCTGCACTTCCATCATAGCTAATAGATCCATCTGTAGGTAATATCGCCCGAAGTTTTGGCTCTACATCATTTTTCAAAATGGTCACAACATCCTCAAGTGGCATATTGTCCGGCTGAGAAATATTGAACGTAACAGTTCTCTTCCGGCTCACTCGTTGGATAAAGTTAGGCCCGACACTGCGTTCTATTCTAACCATTTCACCAAGAGGAACAATGCCGCCACGCGGTGTTGCAATTGGGATAGATGACAAGCGATCAGGGTTATTATTCCAATCTTGCGCTTTCATGATCATATCTAAGCGTTTTTGACCATCGAAATGCTCCCCCAGCCATAGCCCGTCTCCCAAGGCTCGGATGATCCGAGAAATATCCGCACGACTAAAGCCCACCTCGGCCAAACGACGATCATTAGGGAAAATTTTCAGCTCAGGAGAAATCACATTTGGATCTGGGTTCGGGCGGACTCGACTGCCAGGTAAAGCTTCTCTGATATATTCCATAGTTTGAGATGTAATATCCCGCATTGCGTCCATATCAGTAGCATGGATATTCAACTGAACACCGCCATTACCGCCAAAGCCGCCAAATAGGTTCCCCTGCTGAGCAAAAGTCATAACATCAGGAAAGCCAACAAGAATTTCTTCATTCACTAACTTTTCAAGTTCTTTGACTTTAGACTGATCCTTCGCTCTGACACCAAGACTCGCGCCCATGCCATTGGGGAAAGTAATGATGTAATAATTTTTCAGTGCAGGTTCCTTCTCCCCTTTCATATAAGGCTCGAGGCGACGAACCATCACTTGAGCAATCTCTTCGTTCACTGTCTGAATGTTAGATCCTGAAGGGAACATGAGGAATGCATCCACCGCATCCCGTTTTACAGGAGGCAAATAATTTAAGTTAGGCAAGAGAAAGACGCTCAGCCCGATTGCCGACCCGATCAGGCCCGTCGTCATAGCAAAACGACGAAGAGGTGTTTTCGTCAAGGTCATCAGCCCCCGCACTAATTTTGCCGATTTTGCAGACCCTTTTTCTGATTTTGGCAAATGTTTCAACCAAAGGTGAGACGTCACTGGTAAGATAGTTACGGCGACGACCAAGGACACAGCAACACCAATGGCAATGGTTAACGCAAGATCAGCAAAGAGTTGTCCTTCAACATCCTTTAAGAAGAGGATCGGCACAAAGATCGCGACAGTCGTTGCTGTAGAGGCAAGCAGGGCTCCCCAAACTTGTGAAGCGCCTTCTTTAGCAGCTTCCAAACTTGTGCGCCCCTTCTCTCTTAGCCTGACAATATTCTCTAATACTACAATGGCTGCATCCATGACCATGCCTGTGGCAAAGGCTAACCCTGCCAATGAAATCACATTCACTGTCCGGCCAAAGGCACCTAACACGATAATGGTGACCAACAAACAGACCGGGATGGTAACGGCGATTAAAACAGTTGCCCTGATATGACGCAGGAACCACCAAAGTACAGCAATAGCAAGCATCATCCCAATAAAGAGATTTGTTGTCAGCAGATTGATTGCCCGCTTAATGAAGACTGAAGGGTCAAACGACTTTTCAATATGCAGTCCTTTTTCTTTTAGAATCCCAGCATTAAGGTCATCAAGAACTGCTGTAAGTTCATCAATCGTCGCTAAAACATTAGCACCGCTTTCTCTCATCACTCGCATACCAATGGCAGGGTTACCATTTTGATAAACAACTTCTTGGCTCGGTGCTGGTGCTTCAACAATCTCCGCAACATCACCAATAGTCACAGGCTTACCATCGCGCCATGTAAGAATTTTAGCGCGTAGCTCATCAGGTTCATACCGACCTTGGAAGTTGAGCATATATCGGCGGCGGCCATCATCCAGGTATCCCCCTGAACTGTCTGTACTTCGACCAATCGAGCGAGCCATATTGCTCAAATCAATATTTAATTGAGCCGCCCGGACTGGATCAAAAATAATCTGCAGTTGATCATCGCCCAGGCCTCCTCCTGCTTGAATTTCAACGTTAGATACACCGTCCAGAGCCATCAACCGCGGTAATACTTCATCTTCTAGGAAAGGAACATAGTCTTTACGATCAAGAACAGAATCTTCGCTAAATTGCGTAAAGAGATAAATGAGAGATTCATTTGAATCACCACCGCCCGTCATAATCACTCGGGGACGATCCGCATCCGCCGGTAAAGGAGGTAAGCGATTGAGGCGTGAAATGACTTCAATGAGAACCCTATCCATATCTGACTCGAGAGCAAATTCCATTTGCACCCAACCCATTTGAGGATTAGAGAAAGTTCTGAGGCTTTCAAGTCCCGGAAGACCAAGCATCACTTCTTCAATGGGTTCTACAATCTCTGATTCAATTTCCGAAGGGCTGGCTGCTCTCCAAAATGTTTGGACTGCTAGCCTGGGGCTCTCGATGCTAGGAAACAGCTGCACTGGTAACTTTGTCAGCGTTACCAATCCAAGAACAACAAGCATTGCTGCTACCACAATGACTGCTGCCGGATTTTTAAGACTTTTTTCGGTTAATCCCACGGTTCCTCTCCTCGCTTCTGCGTTTTTATTATCTGTGCTCTGAAGGCATAAATTTACATGAAGAGAAGATGAATCAATCATTCACAAATGGCTAGGGCAGTGCGACAAACGGACAGACAATCGCGATAGAAAGAGAGCGCTATATCAAAGGGATT
The DNA here is from genome assembly GCF_031598375.1 of Temperatibacter marinus. NCBI lineage: Bacteria > Pseudomonadati > Pseudomonadota > Alphaproteobacteria > Kordiimonadales > Temperatibacteraceae > Temperatibacter > Temperatibacter marinus. The sequence goes on along the minus strand of NZ_CP123872.1, from coordinate 1,680,627 downwards.
ATAACTTTCGATATAAAGTTTATGCCCAACTTAGAGCATGAAAGACTGCTCAGTATCGGAAAAGAGACTCACAGACGGGAGAGCCGATTGAATGTCTTCTCGGTCTCTTAAGGGGAAGCTGCCACAGAGTGACCACAAAAAAAGAGCGAGCCATATCTCATGTCTCACTCTTTTTGATGGTTAGATGGTGCTATTCAACTATGCTTTTACACTGTCCCAAGGCCCTTTAATAGCCAGAGTTCTGGTTGGGCTGTAGAGGTTGACAAACATGGTCGAGCCATCAGGCGAGAAGCAGGCCCCTGCGGGTTCTGTTTGCAAAAGAATACGCCCAAACTGATAGAGAGCACCGTCTTTTGTTACGCCAACGATCGAGTTGCGGACTGTATCAGTATATTGATCCTCACAGACAAAAAGATGGCCATTGGGCGCAACCGTAAGATTGTCACCGTAATTGAATTTCTTAGGATCATTTGATTCTACAAAGAGCTGCACCCGTCCGCCAACATCCGCAGATTTTTGTCCTGCTGATGCGGTTCCCGGAACATAACGAATAATCTGCCCGAGCTTTTCAGACCCACCAGACGTACAGCAGAAATATAGTTCACCGTCGCCCCAGTGAATACCTTCTCCGCGAGCAAAGAGAACACCGCCTTGTTTATGGCCCTGCTCACGGAGATCATCTTTCGGACTTTCAACATCCTCAAGATTAATCCATTCAGCGTCAAGCCAGTCCCCCTGTTTCCACGTTCTACCAAAAAAGCCCCAATTGCGGCTGTCTGCCTTTTGATCTTTATCTTTATAGACCATAGCTTGAAGCTGTCCGCCTTCACTAAGCTTGCCTTTCGTCTTCGGAATGAATCGATAGAAAAGGCTATCGTTACGATCTTCGGTGAGATAAACGATTCCAGTGTCAGGGTCTACGGCCGCGGCCTCATGATTAAAACGACCTAACCCTTTCAAAGGCACTGGATCAACAGGTCCTGTAGCCGTTGCAGGTACTTCAAAAACCCATCCATGGTCTTTCTTGATCATATCCCCTGCTACAGACGTATTCTCTTCACACGTCAGCCAGCTGCCCCAGGGAGTAATGCCGCCTGAACAATTTCTAATTGTTCCAATGAGGCTGATAAATTCTCGCTCTACACGCTCTGTTGTCATATCATAAATAAGAGTTGTCGTGCCGCCGCCAAGTGGAGCCCCTGTCTTAAATGTATCAAATGCCTGAGTTGTGAGTTCCGCCAATTTTTCAGGATCGCCGTCTACAGGGTGAGGCACAGACAATTCATGATTTCTTACAAGTGCAACCTTTGTCTCACTGAGTGGGATACAACCCATCCCATCAGCCCGGTCCGGTACTTTATGACCATCACTCATAGTGCTTCCGAGTTCAGAGATAACCGTATAAGAAAAGCCCTCTGGAAGATCAAGCAAGCCATTGGGGTCTTTCTTCAAAGCTCCGTAGCCGACGGCTGACTGTTCAACAGCTAGTCCTTGTTGAGCTGCAAAACCAGCAAAGGCAACAGAAGTCAGTAACATTGAAAAGTGGCGTCTATTCATTTTCATGGTCTATTCCTCTCTAAGTGTCAGTGAGACTCAACTGACTTTGATCATTTTTATAACAGTAGCATGCCAGTCTTATCCCCTAAATCAATAATTGATTTCAGATTTCTAATAATTCTTTTCGCCTGAGAGAATTTTCGCCCAGATTTCTGCATTATAAAAGCATAGAAAATCCCCTTTGGCTGCGTTTTGTCTCTACTATTCCACAAACAAACGACAAGCCAGAAAGTCTTTCCTTGCTATTCTACAATTTCTATGCTTTAAGATGCGCAAATGCCGTGTGTGGATGACGAACATCAACGGTACTGAATTTTTTGGAAGTTGTTCTACACCCATTTCCAATAAGAACTACCCGAGCATCAAAGGCGATAAGCCTGTAGTATGCTCTTACGATTGAAGAAACTACTTGACTTATTTTGCCGATCTCGGCCTTGCCGAACAAATCCTTACCGCTGGTGCTGCGCTAGGATATACTACCAAAACACCCCTTCTGCGTGATGAACTCCCGGTCTTGAAGAACCGTGCCGACTCTCTTTTCAGCAAGGAAACAAGGTGTGCCTCGGCAAGCTATAGAGAAGTGCTACACTCTCTTTATACAGTACCCTTCATTTTTACACTCACCGTCCTTTCAGAGCGATTATCCTCCTTTGCAGCCTATGGCGCAGGATCTTTTCGTCTGAGGACATGTCAACCGAATGCTGCTTTTATACCCACTCATGGGTGTAGAGCACTTAACTAAATTGTAGATCGAAAGGAATTTATTATGGCTACAGGTACAGTAAAATGGTTTAACTCAGACAAAGGCTACGGCTTTATTCAACCAGAAGACGGAAGCTCAGACGTGTTTGTTCACATCAGTGCTGTTGAGCGTTCTGGTCTTAAAGGTCTTAATGATGGCGACCAGGTTGAGTTTGAAGTTCAGATGGATGAGCGCCGCGGCAAATCATCTGCTGAAGACCTAAAACTCGTTTAAGAGATTTAGACTAAACTTAAAGAAAAAGGGGTTTGCATTTCTGCGAACCCCTTTTTTGTATCTACTTAAGATTTTAGCATCATCTTTCATCTGCTGGTGTGTTCTGAATTCAAATAAAGGCTTACTCAGATCAACTGTTACAGCAAAAGACCTAGGATCGATACTAAATCTACCCTAGCGAATAGTAGGCCGACAGGTGGAGATCCCTTCACTATCATCATTGCACTCACTTACAAGTAAGCTATGCATCGGGCTGAATTCCAAAATTCTCATACAAATCTTCAGCCTCCTCAAGAGTCATATTATAGAAGGTAACACTTGGCCCAGGGTTCAAAGGAATGTCCCTTAGATTCTGAAATATTATATCATCCGCTATTCCGTCCTCATCGGCATCAATTTGTTGGACAGAATAATCACCGTCACCCTCTATCCAGAAAGAATCTTCATCGTTGAAATCCGTAATCACAACTGAGTAATGATCGTCTGACTGAGATAAATCAAAAAGATCGCGTCCTGCTCCGCCAGTTAGCGTAGTATCATTACCTTCACTATGAAGCTCATCATCTCCCGCCCCGCCGTATAGGGTTTGATCATCCCCTTCAGCAAAGAGTGTATCAGCTCCCTCTCCGCCGAAGATTTCTGGGATTGAGGTTAATGCAATATAATCTCCAAACTTTGTCCCAATTAATTGCTCTACCGACTGAATATTAATATTTCCTCCAGCAGGGTCAAATGCATTATCTGAACTAGAGAAGTCAACCACATCAGTACCGTCGCCTCCATCAATGGTTAAATTAGCGATACTCCCAGAGGTTATAAAGACATCGTCTCCGTCACCGCCTCTGAGTGTATCGTTGTCACCCCCCGAAAGTGTATCATTCCCAGCTTGACCATCAAGTATATTCGCAGACGTATCACCCTTCAGGGCATCGTTTTGTGAGCTGCCGTATATATTCTCGATATTATCAAGATAATCGCCTTGTGCGTGCCCCCCGGCTTCAGCTGCATCATCATCCAGATCAATCGTCACACTCTCAGTCGAGTCTGAATAATCAACCCAGTCTGTGCCGTCACCGCCGTCCAGATAATCCCCTGAGGCGCCGCCAATAAGTGTATCAGCACCATCGCCGCCACTCACACTGTCTCTGCCGGCTGATCCGCCATCATATTCAGACGGATTAAGGGTCCCAACATCATCATTACCAGCAATTAGTCGCTCGCCAGCTGCACTGCCAGTCAGCGTCGAATCGTAACCAACGCCTCTTGTATTTGTGCTAGTAAGCTCATCTTTAGATACATTGTAAAATTCTATACTCGTACCAGTATTTGGTAAATCAATAATGAACCCATTTTGTGTATCTCTAACATTCGTATCATCATTTATTAGCTCATCAATAGACCCATATGCAAAAGCAAGTTCAGATAAATCTATAACGTCTTCATCAGAATTAAAATCTATGATGTGGTTAACCCCTTGATCTTGATCAAAGAAAAAGACATCAGCCCCGCTACCGCCAGAAAGAGTGTCAGCCCCTGTGCCACCCCAAAGGGTATCATCGCCTGCAGAACCATTAACAAGGTCGTCCCCTACACCGCCATAGATCGTGTCACCGCCTGCCCCGCCGATCAGCGTATCATTGCCAGCGCCACCACCTATTTCATCAGCACCACTACCGTCGCCTCCATAAATGAGGTTGTCTTCAGAATCTCCGTACAGTGTATCATCAAACTTGGATCCTCTGAGGGTTTCAATATTAATGAGCGCATCACCTTCTGCATCACCGCCAGACGCAAAGCTGCCACCGTTATCCGTGTCACCATTATGCTGGGCAAGATTAACATTCACACTAGCTGATGAACTATCATACCTAGCCGTGTCTTCGCCTTCACCGCCGTCAATCGTATCAGCTCCAGCTCCGCCCTCCAGAGTGTCATTTAAGTCACCGCCGTTTAGACTGTCATCGCCTTCTCCGCCGTATAATATGTCCTGCGCTAAGCCGCCAGTTAAGACATCATTCCCATCCTCGCCGTATAAGGTGCCATCTTGCACTGTTGTAATCGTATCATTCCCACTCCCCCCATAAACTGTGTCGTTGAGATTGGCTGAGATCAGATCATTCCCATTGCCACCGTGAATAGTTAAACCGTCTCCTGGATTATTGTCAGTCTCGCGAGTGTCTATCGTATCGTTACCGTCGCCTCCAGAAATTTCACCTCCTATTGAAATTACTCTGATATAGTCATCACCGTCGTCCCCCTGAATTTCTACGCTTGATACACCTATAGCTGTGATACTATCATTCCCGTCGCCTCCGATAAGAGTATCAGCAGACCCTGTTCCAACTATAGTATCATCCCCTTTGCCTCCATCAAAATAAGCATCGATATACTCCTCAGAATCTGCAGCAGGCCCTTGGAAACTATCACCGTTATCACCTCCAACAAACTGCTCTATGCCGCTGAATGAATAGGATTTGTCACCAATTTCTATTGACCCCTTACCCAGATCTATGTTGAAAATTGTGTTCTCATCGCCCACTAAAACAAGCCTATCAGTTCCCGCACCCCCATCAATAACGCCGCCCTTTGTCACGTCAGCCTCGATGGTGTCATCGCCGGCACCGCCGTAGAAGTTAATCAACCCGCTCTGGCCTTCACTATCAGAGGTATCCACTGAGGCTCTTAACAAATCATCCCCGCTACCGCCCTCAAGCGTTGCGTTCGCACCAGCGCCTGATAGGGTATCATTTCCACCTAATCCTTGGATTAGGTCTGCGCCAGTTAAACCTTCAATGGCATTACCTGCATTACTTCCGATCAAGACATCTGCCTTGTCCGATCCTGTAATATTCTCTATAGAAACAAGAATATCCCCTTGGGCGTCGCCGCCGCTTGCACTCTCATCATTCAGATTGACATTTACACGAGCAGTCGACCCTGAATAATCAACCCAGTCACTGCCGTCACCGCCGTCCAGATAATCCCCTGAGGCGCCGCCAATAAGTGTATCATCACCAGCGCCGCCTGAAACACTATCCTTACCAGCGGAACCACCTTCATAATCTCCAGGAGTTAAAGTTGAAATCTCATCACTAGGAGCCAGAGTTCCCGCCACCAGTCGATCAGCAGCAGCTGTGCCTACGAGGGTGCTATCGAAACCGATTCCTTTGATGAAATCTGAAGTGAGATCTGTGACTGCATTTAAGTCATCGCTCAGCAGCGTGACACTATTTTCTATGTCAAAGACAATTTTCAGCCCACCCTCTACCGTTTCTACGGTCAACTCGTCGGTAGTATTATAGCCAAAATCAGATTTAGATAGATCTAATATGTCTTCACTAATATTGAAACCTGTGATGGTGTCGTGTCCGTGATCCTTGAGAATGACGAAACTATCTGATCCAGAACCGCCAGTGAAACTATCATCGCCCACACCGCCGTATAAAGTATCATCACCATCACCGCCATCAAGGCTATCGTCGCCGGCACCGCCGTAAAGCAGGTCAGCATCTTCATTTCCAAAGATTTTGTCATTACCAGCACCGCCGCCGATCGTATCTGTCCCGTCGCCCCCGAACAGAGAATCTGCGCCCTCAACACCAAAGATGTTGTCATCGCCTTCATTTCCGAATAATTGATTAGCGCCATCATCGCCGTATAGGCTATCATTCTCATCAGTCCCATGGATATTTTCAATATTTTTAAGAACATCCCCTTCAGCATCACCGCCAAGAGCATGTGACCCATCTGTGCCATCATGCTTGGCTAAATCGACATTGATACTGCCTCCATAGAAATAGGCAGTATCAATACCGTCACCGCCATCCATATAATCACTGCCTGAGCCGCCTCGTAAACTATCATCCCCACCATTGGCTAAAAGACTATCGTAACCATCTCCCCCGCCAAGGAATTCAGCAAAGTCACTCCCGATCAATGTATCGTTATCCTCACACCCATCTAAACGTGAATTTTCACCGCCCGAGACCAAGTAATCTGTACCATGCCCCCCGAGTAATGTATCACCGCCTACGAAAACATCACTATCATAAGAGTCTTCTGATTCAGCGTCAGCGACTAAGGTCGTATTACCATAGATAAAATCGTTACCCTGTTGACCAGCAAGACGATCACGTCCTGTCCCGCCGAAGAGTGTATCATTCCCTTCATGGCCAAGTAAGGTATCATCATAGCCACCGCCCATGATGCTATCATTGCCGCCTAACCCTTTAAGGACGTTTTCCTTTGCGTCCCCTGTGATCACATCGCCAAAACTTGACCCTTCGATATTCTCAATATTTACGAGGATGTCGCCTTCAGCATGGCCGCCTTTCTCAGCGGATTCATCGGAAAGATCGATAATGACTTTATCATCTGATTGCCCATATTTCGCTGTATCAATATTTTCACCACCATCAATGTAATCAGCCCCACCCAGACCTTCAAATACATCATTTAATTCGGCGCCAGTCATGCTATCTCTGAGCGACGTTCCTGTAATATCATCAATCTCATCTGTTCCTATGAAGATATCACCGTCATAGCCCACACCAGCAATATAGTCACTGGATAGATCATCAATTGAGGTTAAGTCATCGCTCAGCAGCGTAACACTATTGTCTGTGTCAAAGACGATTTTCAGGCCGCCTTCTACTGTCTCAACGGTCATATCGTCGACGTCATCATACCCAAAATCAGCTTGGGATAGATCCAGTATGTCTTCCATCACATTGAAATCAGTAATGACGTTATGGCCGTGCCCCTTGAGAATAACCAAACTATCTGATCCAGCCCCCCCTGTGAACGTATCATCGCCGACACCGCCGTATATAGTATCTTCGCCGGCACCGCCGCTTAGGATATCATTACCCTCACCGCCCATAAGGCTGTCATTGCCGTCTTGACCGAGCAGGCTATCATTCCCTGCGCCGCCCCAAAGGGTATCATTGCCTGAACCGCCGCCAAGAGTATCATTGCCGCCATTACCGCCAATCTTATCATTGCCGTTGCCGCCAGCAATTAAGTTATTCTCGTCGTCTCCGTACAGGCTATCATTATGACCAGACCCTTCCAGGTTTTCTATGCTTTCAAAACGATCCCCGCCTGCATAGCCGCCTAATCCAAAAGCAGCCGAACCTGTTTTGGCAATACTAAGGTCAACATTCACACCTTCATCAGAACGCGCGTAAGAAACTTTATCCGTCCCTTCGCCGCCCCGGATGACATCCCGGCTATCGCCTGCAACAATTGTATCATTGCCAGTGCCGCCGTTAAATTCTGTCGCTTTAGAGGAGGAACCAAAACCACCAATGAATGATTGTAGCAGATCGTTCCCTTCGCCCCCGCTTAGATTACTACCACCGAGACCGACCGAAAGTGTATCATCACCAAGACCGCCAATTAAATTAGTGTTAGAATGACCTGTAAGACTATCATTACCGGCACCCCCATTAAGATTACTGAATGAAGACCCTACCAGGGTGTCATCCCCGTCTTCTCCATATAGTTTGGATGCTGTCCATCCTCTTAGACTGTCATTGCCCGCACCGCCAATGAGGGTATCTAAAGCACCGCCACTTGATTTAAGCACATTATCAGAGTCATCTCCCGTCAAGAGATTTCTACCAACTCTTGAGCCAGTAACATTCTCGATATTAATTAAGATATCACCTTCTGCGTCCCCGCCAGATTCTGCTAAACCATCAGCAAGATTCACAGATACACTGGAAGAAGAATTTGTATAATCTGCGGTGTCTGTCCCCTCACCCCCGTCTACGTAACCAGTAATTTCGCTGCCAATAAATGTATCGTTAGAATTCCCGCCAAATGTGCCAATATTAACAGTGACTTCAGCGGTTTGTTCAAGACCACCTTCACCAGTATAAGTAACTGTAATTGTACCCGCATCTGGTCCATATTGAGTGATGGAATCATTCTCGATAGCTATAATGAATTGATCGAATATTAACTCATTACTGTTTTCTACCCGCAGTGATTTAGTATCAATAAGATCAAGAGTAGTGGGCGTTTCTATTCTTATTGTCCCGTCCACATTTATTTCATTTTCGTTTTCAAATTCACCATAGTCTAATGAGTAGGAACTCAAATTCATGCCTACATCAGCCGTAAATCCATCGAAAGAGACTTCAATTAGAGCGATGCCCTCTGGGTCTTCAATCTCAAAAAGGTCTGATAGATAAATAGGCGTATTGAAATCACTTACACTGACCTGATCTTGTAAAACTGTGACTGTTGTGGGATCCTCGACTGCTAAAATGTATATGTCACTATTCGGTTGATCGATTGGACCTGTCTCATCAGTGAGCGTAAAGGTTGTAGCGCCATAGACATTCAAATCAGAATTAAAGACGAGACCATCTTCAGTTCGTTGAAGGTACGATTCCACAGCCTCAGGGGAGCCATTTAAAGTAATAGCACCGCTTGTTTCATTGCGCAAAACAGTGATCAGTTCTTCTGTTGCAGACTCGCCTTCTCCTAAGGTAACAGTGACTTGAACACCGTCAGTTTCTTGGTCTTCATCTGCTGAGCTGATTGTCAGATTCCACCCACCCTCAATGACTGGGACATCTCCAGGATACATCACCTCGCCTGGCGTAAGGGTGAGGCTCACAATCTCATCAGGGTTTTCGATTGAAATATCACTGAGGGTAAAACTAATGCCCGCTATATCTTCTACAAAAGTTGGCAGGGTAGAATAATCAACAACCGAAATGTCAGGAATAGCGTCCACTAAGATGGAGGATACAAATTCGTCCTCATCCGCATTTGTAATGGCACTTCCATCTTCATTGGTAATGCTGAAAGTCACCTCTCCATTAAAGTTTTGATCACCCAAATAATATAGATTATTTTTGATAGCAGTCGTTAGATCTGCCGCTGCCCCTCTTAAAGTGATGGTTTGTCCATAATTGTCACCAATAACATCAACACCAGACACCTCCCCTAAAAAGTTCACCTCTCCCTCGCTGACGGATATCTTAAGGGTGGTTTTCGGTTCAACATCAGAAAGTGCGAAATCTTCAGAAAACTTAATTTGATTATTTGCGACGGTCGCATCTTCTTCAAAAATATTTGAAGCGAGGGAACCTGTGAAAGTGGCCGGATCATCGACGCTTAGAATAGTAAATGAATAGGTATCGGCCGCAACTGGTTCAGCACCATCAAAACTTACACCTCCCCCATCTTGGCCACTATCCCCAACAGAAAACTCAATCCCCGTACTACCGCTTATATCGTCTGGAAGTGAAAACTCAAGGCCGCCCTCTGTCCGGAGATAACTTTCAACAGCTTCAGGGCTTCCCGACAAGGTGATTGCGCCGGTGCTATCATCGCGAGAGAGCGTAATCGTCTCTGTCGTTGCGTTCTCCCCTGTTCCTAAGGTAATCTCTACTTGGGTGCCGTCAGTCTCTTGGTCTTCATCGACAGACAAAATGTTAAAGACCCAGTCTCCTCCAGTTTCACCCTCATTGGCTTCGGCAATTTTTGGCGTTAAGGTAATCTGAACTTCACCGTCTGTATCATCAATGGTAATGTCTTCTAGTACAAAATTTATATCGCCCTGATCTTCAATATAGTCAGGACCTGTAGCGATCGTGATGGTCGTTGGGTCTGCAACTGGGGTCACAGTAACAGTTTGTGAGGCTAGTTCATTTCCATCAACATCTTTGATGGTAAATTCAAGATCACCATTATAATCTTGTGGCAGTTCTATACTTAAAAATTCGCCGCTATTAATGCTATTATCTAAGATAGAGTTGATATAGTCAACAGATCCCGTCAGGGTAAATTCATTCTCTGTTAATGAATTTCCATCTGTGGTAACGAAAAGACCAATCCCTCCTTGGCTGACAGACAAAATAATAGTGACTTCATCGTCTGCGTCAACAATCTGAACACCAATATTTCCAAGGCCTGAAGAGGGACCAAAGTCTTCACTAATGGCTGGCAGCGATAAATCGCCCGTCAATGTGGTCGGACTATCCACTGGATCCACATCGATATCGATGGTTGCGATGGTCAGCGTTTGGTCGTCACTCGCATCCTGTGTGAGGGTGAGTGTATTGGTGCTGTCGCCTTCCACGTCGGTGGCGGGGGTATAGGTAATATTCCCTTCCGTGCTTAGGTAAGTTTGCACATTTTCAGGCGTCCCCGTGAGCGTCACTGTGGTCACACCGGCATAAATACCGCCTGAGGGTGTGATATCCTCAAGGAAAAAGAGATCAGACTCTTTAAGGGACAGGGATCCTGCAGCATTCTCACCAACACCCGCTATGGTTAGTGTAATTGACGCTAAGTCTTCCACGTCTGTAATACTCACATCAGAAAAGACCACACTGGTTTCTGTGTTGACGGTGGCTGTCAAGTCATCAGGCAATCCCGTCACAACAGACGGATCATCCACGCCTGTAATATTCACGTTAATCGGATCTAAACTAACTGTCGTGGTGCCGTCTGACAGGCTTATGGTCAGGGTTTCAGTGTCTTCATTATTGTCATATGTTTGATAGACAATAGCATCACTTGTCCCCAGTAATTCATTAATTGCATTTGGCGCCCCTGTCAGTGTAATGACACTTGTCCCATTGCCACCAATTGTGACATCTCCATCATTTGATGATGAGAAGCTATCGGCATTTTCAGCAATGACTGTGAATATGCCTGCATTGGTGTCACCAAAGACATCGTCTGTATCCTCCAAGGTCAGCGTGAGGGTCACACTTTCACTATCAATATCTGCAATATCAATGCCCGAGAGATCAACAGTTGTAGCCGTATCTTCGAGGATCTGACCAGCATCGAATTCACCTAAATCTTCGGAGACAATTTCAAGCTCGGTTAGGCCACCATCTATGCCTGTATTATCCGTCAGTGTCGGGGCATCATCAACAGCAGTCACTTCAAGGGTTATTTGAACAGCAACCCCATCAACAGTACCGTCATTAGGCGTGATGGTCAGGGTCACATCATCTGTGGCATTTTCCTCTGTCGTAAATTTTATATTAGTCTCTGTATCAAGATAGCTATTCAGATCAGCCACACTTCCTTCAAGGGTGAGCTCGCTAGAACCACTATCAGTGATCGTAACACCACTGCCTGCTGCAGCGGTTAAAGTACCAGAATCAACAGCAAGCGTCAGCGTAACCACACCCCCGTCAAGGTCGCTCACATCAAATTCTGAGAGATCGACATTAGACGCCGTATCTTCTGTAACGGCCGTCGGTGCTTCCCCTTCAATAATCTCAGGCGCGGCATTCACAACAATCGCTACAGCATTCGCTGTGGTCGTCGCCGCCTCGTCGTCTGCCACACTGAGGGTCAACGTTGTATCCGCTGCACTATCAGCCGCTGGACTAAAAGTGAACGTGCCACTACTCAGGGCTGCATTAATTTCTGTTTCGGTTCCGGAAAGGGTGACTGTAGACGTACTATCCCCTCCAAGAGTGACGTCGTTGCCTGCGCCTGTGACAGCGAGAGTTCCGCTGCCAAATGTCAGCGTCAAAGTGAGCGCATCGTCTGTATCCGCATCATCAACAGAGACCCCAGACAGGTCAAGGATTGACGCTGTATTATAGACAACATCAAGGTCTAGAGCATCCATACCAGACACTGTCGGAGTACTATTAACGTCTCCGCCCCCGCCTCCGCCATTATCCTCGGCGGCAGACACACGAATGGTATCGAGTATATGTGAGATATCAGCTGCTTTAATCACCACCTCATCAATATTACCAAAGGCATCTTGAATGGACTGTGACTGACCGGATAGATTTACAGTTTCTCCTTGGAAGGAGGTGATATCAACTGTAAATTCTGCGCCGCTAACCTTCGCCCCATCCTTATAGCCATAGACAGTGACAGTATGATTTGCAATACCAGTATACAGATAGAAACTATCCAGCTTAAACTCACTGCCATCTGTACTTTTGAAATACATATTCTCATTTGAAAAGGACGTATCCTCAACAAGAACACCTTCACCGCCAGGGCCATCAATGATGTAGGAATTTGGGTCTGTACTGCCTACAGTCCACCCGTTAACCGTGATACTGCCTGCAGCCGGAAAGAAGTTTTCACCGTTAAAATCCTCGTCATCCACACTCAGAACATGTGTAAAATCTTGTAACGCTTGCGCCGTAAAAGGGGTACCGCTCTCAATCGCGCCTGTTTTAATCTCTAGATCCCAATCTCCGCCGCTTCCTGTGATATCATCGCTTGCAGCCATATCCACAGATGCGCCTGCTGCGAATATCTCTAAAAGTTCTGCGCCCTCTTCTCCTGCACCCACATGACACCCATAAAGGTGAATATCACCGCCGTCTTTCACCGCCGCATCAATGGCTTTCAAAAAGGCTGTGTCTTGCTTGAGGCCTTCAGCGTCAATCCTATCTGTTCCAAGACTGAAAGACCCTTCAGCACCGTGGGTCACAAAATGTATACTGTCTAGACCTGAATAACCTGAAAGCAACTCAATCACTTGCTTGATACCAGAAACTTCGCCATCTAGAACCACAACCTCTGTATCCGCTGCAAGCCCCTTTATGAAAGTTTCTTTATCAGGAATGCTGCCGTCTACGATAACCAGTGTAACTGTCGCATCCTCTCCGCTTTCAATGGTGAGCACGTCGTCAGATGAACTTGTTTCAATTGTGATGTGAGAAGAATCCATATCGTTGCCCCTTGAGCAATAATAAATCACTCAGGGCTGGCGCATGAGCAATCAGTAAAGTGAAAAAAATAGAACTACTCAGGTACTAAGTTAAGTTAAAACTTTAATAATATTCTTATGAGAGTCAATTACAAACTAAAGATATATCAATAAGATTTATGCGATATCAGATTTGCCCTCGTCCCTTTGGTGTCATGCCAAAAGGCCATCTCAGAATATGTTTTGAACACGTCAGGCGGCAAGAGAGTGGCACGGGTTTGAAGCTCAACCTTTCCTCGCACGGAGTGGAGCCCTTCAACCCCCACATCACGGTCAAATACTGCATCTTCAAAAGCAACTTTGTTAACGTCATGCTTAAAGGGCGATTCCTCAAGAAAGTCATAAACCAACGAAAGGCATTTTTCAGGATGTTTGGCAAGTAATTCATAATCCACCAGTAAAAGCCGATCTGAGAGAGGGCCGTAATAGGCTTCCTTCAACGCCGCCCAAGCGCTGCCTATAACACCAGAATGAGCCATTAAACTTTCCGCTCTGCTGTAGATGTTGCCGCGAGTTTTTCCCGAATAGACACGGCTATAATCCAGAGGATGATTGCGATAAAGGGTTTCGAAACTGTCCACGATCCAAGCGGGGTTCCGCACACAAACGATCATTTTAAACTCACCCCATAGCATCTCAAGCTGATGCATCCGCGCTGTCCAGGATCGATTGGTATCAAAAATTACGGTCTCCCCTTGATGTTCTGCATAATAAGCCTTGAACAAAGCTTCACAAAGAGCCCTGCGCTTGTCCTGATCAAAAAACCGATAAAATTCACTCCCTGCTCCGATCTGTTCAAGCATCCCATTCATCAATGCGGCAACAGGACTGCTGATAGACGCATGAAACCTTGGGTTTTGGCGCAGCAAGGCTGCTAGAAGTGTAGAGCCTGAACGCGGCAGGCCCGAAATGAAATGTAATGTCTGATCCATGATGGCCTCCCCAACCGGTTGGTAACAGCATAGTACCCTATGGGGCCTAAGGAAAGAGAGCAAGAGCAAAATACAGGATCACGCTTCGGTCCCGGCTCCTCCCCTTTGGGATACAGTCCCTCTTCGACATTCTTACGACAGTATTGTTATGAGTGACGTTGATGAGGTGTTGCGGGGGCCAGATTTAGGTGCGCCTACATTTTATGTAGGCTTCCTGACCTTGTCGCTGTTACGCGAGACGATGTCTCGCTGCTCCTGCGGTTGAACCTACGACCTTCAGGTTATGAGCCTGATAAGTATATATTTAACTACTTGATATCATAGTATATAATAAACTTTATAAATATAATGTGATATAAAGTGTGATAATCAGTGACCAAGCACATTATCTCCTCGATTAAATCCAACTTCTTTAGAAGAACAACATTTTCAGAGGGTTACTTGTATCACTCTGGTTGCAATCATTGTATTCCTTAGATCTTGAAATGTTCACACCGTACTATGTTGACCTCATTCTATGAAAAAAAATGGAAATCCACCAAGATACTTTAAACTAGAGACTGTGCTATTTAACATAGATTATCATCTTGACCCACACCCAGTCTACTTAATAGTGTATAGTAATTACTTAGCTTCACACAGTCAAATTAATCTCAATGCTTCTGGCTTTCGTATATTTTTCTGGATAATACTAGAATGGCTCTTTCCCAACAAACGTTCATCATATCAGCACAGGGGACGAGCGGTGATATCTATCCCCTAATTGGAATTGGTAAGGAGCTTTCCGCCAGAGGCGCGCACATCATCTTTTTAAGTAACGATCGTTTTTGCGACCTTGTGAAAGCAGAAGGTTTTGAACATGTTAGCACCGGCACAGTAGACAATCACAATAAGTTAATCAGAGATGAGAGGTTTTGGATGTTTGGCAAAGGTGCAGGGCAAATTACATGGCCTATTCTAGGGCGTTCGTCATTGCGAACCTCATACAAATATGTAAAGTCGGTCCGTACAAAATTTGATAAGAAGCCTATTATCATGTGCTCAAACCCTTCACTTAATGGTGCAGTTTGGGCCGCAGAAAGTTTCGACTTGCCAGTTGTCCATTTCATTTTGTCTCCCATAGTCATATTATCTGCCCTATCGCCATCAGCCCCGACTAAATGGTTGATTCCAGCATGGCTACCTAGTGGTGAGAAGGCAAAATATTTCAAAAACGAGCTTAATAAGCAAGAACGACGGAAACTCATGAAACCTCACATAAGAGAGGCAAACCAATTGCGTAAGAAGCTGGGACTTTCATCTATAGGCAAAGCGTCAGTCGAAATGCACCTCAATCCTACTTTTCAACAAATAGCACTATTCCCCCCATGGTACGGTGAGCCCGCTGAAGATTGGCCAAAACAGCTTACGCTAACAAATTTCCCATTATTTAATGACGTAAAACCTAAAAGTAGAAGTTATGTCGATAAATTTATCGACAGTCATGGGGCTCCAATAATTTTTAGTTTTGGAACTGGCTATACTAATGTGACCTCTCTCATTCATATTGCATGGATAGTTAGTGACAAACTGAAGCTTCCCTGCATTTTTATTGGAGGAGATATTGAAGGCGTCAACATCGAGATTCCTAATAAGTGTCTGCATTTAAACTATGCTGATTTTGAGTATGTTTTTTCAAAATCACTGTTAGCTGTTCACCATGGAGGAATTGGAACAATGTCTCAAGCAATTCAGGCAGGCATTCCTCAGTTAATTAGACCTACTGCTTTCGATCAATTTGATAATGCCGACAAAATAAAAGCGCTCAATCTTGGTGACTATCTGCTGGAGAAAGAATTCACTATTGAACGGGTTGCATCCAAGATAGTCGCATTATTAGAATCAAAGAAAGTTGCTGAAGCCGCACACTACTATGCTATTCAAATTAGTAAGAACAATGGAATTAAAGAAAGCTGTGATTTGATCGAAAAGGGTCTTCCATCCAAGGACAACTAAAATATATAGGCCCAGAATATTATTTGCAGGATCAGTCCCAGTTTACACTAATTCTTCTACAGACGCAGATGCAGGACGGAGGACATCACCAACGAAACCACTATTTGTCAAATCGCTCATGATTTTCATGACAAGTATTGGATCATATCCATCAGCAACTGCTTTTTTCAAAATCTCATTGGGAGAGTATTTCCCACTATCTAGCATTGGGCCAATAATGGAAAAAATATCCATAGTAAATCCGAATATATCATTCCTTAATTTTATCGCTTCTCCTTCATTTTCAAAACGATAACTGCTACTTAGTGAGATAGGCGTTTTACTACTCAACATTTTTCGACTTTCGGCGAACGCCATTTCTCTCATTTTCTGAGCTAGGTCACTTGGATCTTTGAATTTTGCTGAGCTAAATACATAATAGCCATCCGGCCACTCTTTACTAGGAAGCGTCGGACTTACTAACCTAACAGTGCTATTAGGTAAATTAACTAAAAAGCCAGTAACACAAGCAATGGTACCTTCTTGCATATTATCAGATTTAGATTTCACTGGCCTTTTATTTTCACCGTTTTCATATGCCTTACCCGCATTCGATTTTGGAGTCAGGCTCTCAAAACCTTGCAAGACCAATTCGACACCTAACAATTCTTCAGGCGTAAATATATTGTGAATGCGTCTAAGAATAGGAGTAGTTAGAACAGAAAATCGATTGGGTACAAACTTAGACTTATCCCATAGTGACAAAACATTTCGGGTGAGCTCCTCATTTCTAAGAGGTATTGCTGTCGTTGTCTGAGGGATCACACCTGTAACTTGATAATAGGTTTCCAAAAATTTGACATAATCAGGGTGGTCTAGAGGCTCCGTTGCCCAATAACAAAATCCAGCTACCATCCCTCTCCCAATTACCGATTGAGTAGCCTCCAAAATTTCGCGCCAATGTTCAACACCAACTGCGTCAAGGGGAAAATGCCCGCCAAATTTTTTTGCGGAGATACCACAAAACCAACATCCAACACTACATCCATCTGACAATTCAAAGGCGACAGGTGGATGCGTTAATCCCCGAGCTGCCGCACCCACATCGAATGCTGTCCGAATCATTTGTTTTTGACGCCAATTATCAAAGTCTTCAGTGACCCCATCACTATCACCAGACCAAGCGTAGAAGGGCAGACTTGCAGTAAGAGTACCATGATACTCATCCCAAAGTGCTGTTAGCGTCCAAGTTTCAACAGTAGCATCTTTACGAAAGTGAGCAAATTCCTGATCGTAAACAGGCCTTAATGATTCAAGGTTTTCTAACTGAATACCTCTTTCTAGAGCCAGTGCATCGGTTGACTGGCTGCTATCAGACACGCTCTCCCTGAACTCTCTGTCCCCTACAAAACATTCCAAAAATCGCTTTATATGTGCGATTATATTTAGTTCGGTTTCAGTTTTTGACTCAAGATATTCTGTATAAGGTGACTTCATTAAAATTCTTTCCCATATAAGAAATAGCAGGACCGAGGCATCTTCAAGACTAGCTAAAATTATTGTGGGTACATTGGGTATGGACTTAACATTTGATCCATCACACTAATCATGCAAAATGCAATGATACAGGCACAAGCAATAATAATATCATGAGCACGGGTACAAACATTGGCAATGCAAGTTTATGGACATTATCTATCCCCACATATTTGTGAAGCAAAATAACAATACACACAGATACAACACCCGCTACAATCATTGCTATTCCCCCAGCAGTATTGGCTAGGTACCACACTTCTGAATTCTCTAATGTTTTATGTGTTCGGATTCCATACAATCCATTCGGTGCAACCAGCCCTAAGGCCAAAGGCACACCCAATATTGCAAATGCTGCAGAAATTACATGCGGCAGATAAATCAACCAGCGTAGATTTTCCATACAGTTATCTCAACAATTATTCGCTAGAGGAACCAGATACGGTCGTCACGACAGTTGCATATGCAATAGCTCCGACACCAACGGCTACACCAGTGTTTATTACCGCAGCAACCACAAGCACAGCACCTGCATATATAAACACATAAACTGCAACGACTGCTGCAATCACAGTAGTCCCTCCCGCAACGGCTTCCATTTCATCGGCAGTGAGTTCGCGCAATTCTCCAGTGTCAGGATTCCTATTATAGTAAGTGGTATCTTTTCCTGACAACGTTGATGGGAATTTTTCCACTAAATAATCTTCGATATCTTCTTCACTCATCCCAAAACCAATTTGGGAGGCACCCTCTACAAAAGAAGAAAGGTCAAATTTGTCCACGAGAATTTCATCAATTAGGGCAGGGTTTGCTTTGATTGCCTCACTAAGACCTTCCAATGTTTCAATACAATCCGTCATGATTGCCTCCATAACTTACTATTATTAGTTGCAATAAATCTACAAATAAGTTAAATCATATTCTAATATTAGTTTCAAGTGTATAATTCCTCTAATAAGAATATTATACACCATTGATGTATTTTATAGAGTTATTATTGTATTTATTATTTATAAATTGAATAATACTAATTAGAATTGTAAAATTTCACTATTCTGCATTTTTATGCAGGATTTAAGTGCTCTTGGGGAGTATTTATAAATCTATGATAGATCACTGTCTCTAACTACAGGAATAATGAAAATGTTTGATATTACATACAATAAGTTAGAAAATAGTACTTATAGAATATACTCAATTTTATATTAGCAATTAATTATTCCTCAAAAGAATTTGATTACATAGACCAATTATTTGAAAGTGGATTCCAATGTTCAGAAAACAAGTGATTGACGAGCAGCAAATCCGTTATCTAGGGACCCCCCTTACTCAGCTTCCAAATAGTGGCGCATATGTAGTTTATTTTCTTGTAGCAACTGTATTTGTAGCTTTGGCCTATGTATTCCAAGCAAATTATAGCCGAATTATTCGAGTCCACGGAACCATTTACCCCTCTACAGGCGTCTCAAACATAGTGCCAATACGGGAAGGTATAATTTCAAAAGTACATATCAAATTAGGGGATCAAGTTAAAGCTGGAGATATAATTGTTACTATCGCAACAGGCGAAGGTGGCATTTCAACTAAACGAAATAACGAAGCCATTGAACGATCCCTAAATCTACAAGCGCAATTAATAAGTGAACAAGAGAGTTCCCTCCTCGAATCTATGAAAATTGAAAACATGGAACTCACGTTTCGCAAAAAGAGGCTTGAAAAAAACCTATATCACCTACGTCAAAGATTGAAATTACACGAAACGTTAATGGAAAATGTCACAACTGACTTTACCAGAGCAACAAAAACATTTGAAGCCGGAAATATGAGTAAACGAGAACTAGAGAGTCGTCAAATGACTATGCTATCCGAGCGAATTGTTGTTGATCGTATAAAACAGGAACTTGATCTGAAAATTTTTGAACTGGCCGAATTCAATAAATTCATTAAAAGAAAGCAAGCTGAAAATCGTGGGCGCGTATCAAGTATTAAAGCTATCTATGAGCAATCCCAACAATCAATTGCCCAGCTTAAAGCGGATCAAGTTTACACATTAAGGGCACCAATCAATGGTAATGTTTCTGCACTCCACATAAAAAAAGGAGAGTTTGTCGCGCGGAATCAAATTATTTCGCAACTAGTAAAAACTCAAGCACAACTTGAAGCACAACTTACAATCTCTCCCGCAGCCATTGGATTTGTAAATAAAGGCCAACGTGTCAAATTAGCTATTGATGCTTTTCCTTATGAAAAATTTGGAACTTTAGATGGGACTATACGCTTTGTAAGCACAAGCATTAAAAATACTCACCTGCAAAACGGGTTCGCTATCCCGACCTTCAAAGCTGACGTCGAAATTGATGCAACATCAATCTTCGCCTATGGAACCGAATATAAGTTATTGCCTGGAATGACGGTAAACGCATGGATTATAGCTGAGAAGCAAACTTTCTATGAATGGCTTCTAGAACCCATTTTCGCTATTAGAAAACGATAGAGTATATCAATGTTAGATTTATCCATTTTTGGACAAAAACGCGTACAACTCGTAAAACAAACACAAATAACAGAATGCGGATTGGCCGTATTAGCCATGATCTCCAACTTTTATGGCACAAAAACAAACCTTGCGACGCTTAGGCAATCACTCAACCCCTCTCTTAGAGGATTGAGTATTAAGTCATTGCTCCAGCAAGGGGAAAAGATGGGGCTTCAAGGCCGAGCTGTCGAATCAACCTTCGATGGGCTCAAACAAATGATATTGCCTGCTGTTCTTCACTGGGATTTAAAGCACTTTGTAGTTCTTGAACGCATCAAGAAGAACAATTATCTGATCCATGACCCCGCATTAGGGTCTCGATGGCTAAGTGAGGAGACTATAGCTAAGCACTTCACTGGTGTTGCGGCAGAATTTCAACCAATACCACGACAATCTACACTAAAGCCAAAACTTAATTTTCGGCCTTGGAGCCTCATTAGGTCAATCAATGGTATATGGATATCGGCAGCACAAGTCATACTTTTAAGCCTTGTACTACAAGCTTATGTACTTGCGTCACCTTTTTACATGCAGGTAGCTGTCGACACGGTCCTTCCTTCTCTTGATTTTAATCTACTAAGCACTTTAGCTATAGGTTTTGTTATATTCACAACTATCCAATCTATCGCCCTATTTCTTAGATCTATGATTATGCTTCGTATTGGCGCAATTCTTGGAATTTCCATATCGGCCGATACAGGATTCAAGCTTCTTCGCTTGCCAATAACTTGGTTTGAAAAAAGACATACTGGTGACATTCTCTCTCGTTTTCAATCAATTGGCCCAATAAATCAGACATTAACTGAGGGGGCTGTAATTATTATAATCGATGGGCTATTAGCTCTGACAACAGTAATCTTAATGTTTTATTATAGTACAATTTTAGCGATGTTGAGCATTGCTTTTATGTCTCTGTACTTCCTAATCAAGTATTCTTTTTTATATTTTGAACGTAATGCTACAGAAGATTCTATTGTTGATGCAGCTATAGAGCAAACTGAGATGATAGAGAATGTTGAAGGCATTCAAACTCTTAGAGTTTTCGGCTCTGAAGCGGGCCAGCATGCTTCATGGCTCCATAAGCTAACAAACTCCTTCAATTCCAACATCATTCTTCAGAGAATAAAAAATATTCAGGAAGCTATTTATAGTCTTCTATTTGGTTTAGAAAATATAGTAATTATATACTTAGCAATAGAAATCATTTTAGATGCAGGCGGATTCAGCTTGGGTATGTTGTTTGCCTATACAGCATATAAAAATAGCTTCATCAACAGCTCCGGGAGATTGGTTGACCAATTTGTAGCTTATCGAATGCTAACGCTTCATTTCGACCGAGTTGCTGACATCGCTTTGACATCAGAGGACGAATGTTTCTCTGAGGACGACTACCAATCTGAAAATTTAAAAGAAAGCATAGTGCTAAAAGATCTTTACTTCAGGTATTCTGATTACGACCCATTTATCCTAGCTGGAATTAATTTGCGTATAAGGAAGGGAGAGCATATTGCTATCACTGGCCCTTCTGGTGGCGGGAAGACTACTATTGCAAAATTGCTCTTGGGGTTATTAGAACCTACCCAGGGAGGAATATTGATTGATGGAATAATACTAAAGCAATTTGGCATTAGAAATCTACAAAGGCAAAGTGGCGCTGTTCTTCAGGATGGCGGATTTTTTCATGGAAGCATTGCTCAATCAATTGCACTATTTGATGAAACATTGGACATGGAGCGCGTGGAAAGTGCGGCTTTGAAAGCTGGCCTACAAGACGAAGTTATGAAAATGCCAATGAAATACTTCACGCCAATTGGGAAATTTGGCTCTGCTCTTTCAGGAGGGCAAAGGCAAAGGTTATTAATAGCTCGTGCGATATACCGATCTCCCAATATCTTAATAATGGATGAAGCCACATCACACTTGGACTACGAAACCGAGCGTAAAATTATTCACGCAATCAAAGAGCTCAAAGTGACTCGAATTACAATTGCACATAGAATAGATACTATTATGGCAGCCGATAGAGTATTTCAGACACAGGCTGGGCGGCTAGTCGAAGTAAACAAACATGAATACATGCAAAACTATTTAAAGAATTACACTACATAATACTTATAAAAAACAAAACTCTTGAGAGGGAGTTCCGTAAAAAGCATGTCCACGAAAATAAGGTCTCTCATCAATCAATATTAATTTTATGCTAGTTAACAGTCTATGCTGAATATTCTTTGAAGCCAAAAGATCGCAATACTATCTGGATGAATCCGCCACACCATAAAGGTACAGCCTTTGGTTTATGAGCCTGATAAGTATATATTTAACTATATGTTTTTATTATATATTTTAATTTTAAAAATTTACGTGATACATAATGTGATGATCATGAACAATTCCTCAAAACAGTTTTACTAACCTATGAAGACTTAAAAGGCTTTTATAATGAACGTTAAAGGGAATGATTGAGCCTTTCCCCTGCTTCCGCATTGCTACCGTGGTGTTCGGATCTGTAGCCCTTCTAAAACGACAAAACCCGTTAACTTATTGAGTTAACGGGCCTTAGTTGACGTCGTTATACTCCGTCCGCTTCGCGACGTTTGCGGTGTCAGATTTACCGTTTGCGGTCGCTCTGCGATCCTCACGTTGCCGCCGTTCGCTTGCTCACTTTGGCCGAACTGGCACACTAGCCTTTCCTGCTAGCGTGCACAGTTAAAAGCTGTGTCCTCGTAACAAAGTTAAAGGCCCGAGGCACTGAGTGCCTTGGGCCTTTAATTGGTTGCGGGGGCCAGATTTGAACTGACGACCTTCAGGTTATGAGCCTGACGAGCTACCGGGCTGCTCCACCCCGCGTCGGTATAGTTAAGGGATAACCCTGGATAATCCTGAATACTCCCTGGGAGCTTATTTTCGGCTTTGAGTGTTCAAAGCTTTGCGGCGCGCCCTGCCGCGGTAGATAATTTTATACCCAGACTGGTTTATAAAAAGCAAAAACCAGCCTTTGGCTGGTTTAAATGGACTTTATTGTGATAAATTATAAGGATAAGACTGATATGAAGATCTGGCGGCGACCTACTCTTCCGCGGCTTAAGCCGAAGTACCATCGGCGCGATGCCCTTTCACTTCCGAGTTCGGGATGGGATCGGGTGGGACAGGCATGCTATGACCACCAGATCATCATATAAGTCTTATAAGTTTTCGAGAAAGTTGATTAAAGTTCTTTTGTGTAATGATTCTTATCATTGGCTATGGGGAATTCTCAAGCCTATCGAGCAATTAGTACCAGTAAGCTTCACGTATTGCTACGCTTCCACACCTGGCCTATCAACGTGGTGGTCTTCCACGGCTCTCAAGGGATACCTTATCTTGAGGGGGGCTTCCCGCTTAGATGCTTTCAGCGGTTATCCCTTCCGTACATAGCTACCCTGCAATGCTGCTGGCGCAACAACAGGTCCACCAGAGGTACGTCCACCCCGGTCCTCTCGTACTAGGGGCAGCTCCTCTCAAGTATCCTACGCCCACGGCAGATAGGGACCGAACTGTCTCACGACGTTCTAAACCCAGCTCACGTACCTCTTTAAATGGCGAACAGCCATACCCTTGGGACCTGCTCCAGCCCCAGGATGAGATGAGCCGACATCGAGGTGCCAAACACTGCCGTCGATATGAGCTCTTGGGCAGTATCAGCCTGTTATCCCCGGCGTACCTTTTATCCGTTGAGCGATGGCCCTTCCACGCAGAACCACCGGATCACTATGACCGACTTTCGTCTCTGTTCGACCTGTCAGTCTCACAGTCAGGCAGGCTTATGCCATTGCACTCAACGAGCGATGTCCGTCCGCTCTGAGCCTACCTTCGCGCGCCTCCGTTACCATTTAGGAGGCGACCGCCCCAGTCAAACTACCCGCCACAGTGGGTCCCAGGCCCAGGTTCATGGGCCGTGGTTAGATATCAGAGACAACAAGGGTGGTATTTCAAGGGTTGGCTCCACAAGAACTGGCGTTCCTGCTTCAAAGCCTCCCACCTATGCTACACATATTGTCCCTAATACCACACTGAAGCTGTAGTAAAGGTGCACGGGGTCTTTCCGTCTAACCGCGGGTACTCCGCATCTTCACGGAGAATTCAATTTCGCTGAGTCTCTGCTGGAGACAGTGGGGAAGTCGTTACGCCATTCGTGCAGGTCGGAACTTACCCGACAAGGAATTTCGCTACCTTAGGACCGTTATAGTTACGGCCGCCGTTTACCGGGGCTTCAATTCGCGGCTCTCACCACTCCTCTTAACCTTCCGGCACCGGGCAGGCGTCAGACCCTATACGTCGTCTTGCGACTTCGCAGAGCCCTGTGTTTTTAGTAAACAGTCGCCACCCCCTCTTTTGTGCCCCCTCATAAAAGTTGCCTTCTACAAGGGCCTCCTTATCGCGAACTTACGGAGGTAATTTGCCGAGTTCCTTCAGCAGAGTTCTCTCAAGCGCCTTGGTATGCTCTACCAGTCCACCTGTGTTGGTTTAGGGTACGGTCATTATTGTGGGGCTATTTCCAGGGACAACTTCACGGCCCTTCCAATCCAATAAGGAAGAACAATTTACGTCATCCGTCACATCCCACAAGGTACAGGAATATTAACCTGTTTCCCATCGACTACGCCTTTCGGCCTCGCCTTAGGGGCCGACTAACCCTGCGCAGATTAGCTTTACGCAGGAACCCTTGGACTTTCGGCGAGAGTGTCTCTCACACTCTTTATCGCTACTCATGTCAGCATTCTCACTTCTGATATCTCCAGCATGGCTCGCGCCACACCTTCACAGACTTACAGAACGCTCCGCTACCACTCAATCTAATGATTGAATCCACAGCTTCGGTACATATCTTTAGCCCCGGTACATCTTCGCCGCAAGACAGCTTAATTAGACCAGTGAGCTGTTACGCTTTCTTTAAATGATGGCTGCTTCTAAGCCAACATCCTGGTTGTTATGGCCGTCTCACATGCTTTCCCACTTAGATATGATTTAGGGACCTTAGCTGGTGGTCAGGGCTGTTTCCCTCTCGACTATGGACCTTAGCATCCACAGTCTGTCTCCCGGATATTACTTAACGGTATTCGGAGTTTGGTTAGAATTGGTAAGGCTCGCGCCCCCCGCATCCATCCAGTGCTCTACCCCCGTTAGTATTCATCCGAGGCACTACCTAAATAGTTTTCGCGGAGAACCAGCTATCTCCCGGCTTGATTGGCCTTTCACCCCTAGACACAAGTCATCCCGACCTTTTTCAACAGGTGTGGGTTCGGACCTCCAGTGCATGTTACTGCACCTTCATCCTGCTCATATCTAGATCGCCGGGTTTCGGGTCTAATGCATCGTACTCAGTCGCCCTATTCAGACTCGCTTTCGCTACG